>JAGRNA010000087.1 GCA_020441005.1 Leptospiraceae bacterium | reverse complement strand
GATCACCTTTTACAAATTGCTGCATTTTCGCATTCAATCCCGTTTTGGGCTGCCTTTTTCCCTGTGGATAGCCCTGATGGCTGCGACCATTGCGATTTCTATTCTGCGGCAAAAACCCTGGGCGCAAAATCCCGGCCCGGCCAGACTGATTCGCTATCGGGGTACCAGGATCTGTCTACCGGTACCATCCCGCGCTTGGAGCCGCATTGGGTTACTGTACGGGCTGCAGCTGATCGCAATTGGCAGCCTGTTTGCACTGGGTCAAATGTTCTGCTTTGGTTACACCGATTACCGCCGGCCGGCGGCGGTAGCCCTGACCTTTGGCGCCCGGGTATATGAGAATGGGCGGATGTCCGCCGCCTTGTACGATCGCACCCACACAGCGGTCAGTTTGTACAAGACCGGTCTGGTACAGCACCTGCTATTCTCGGGCGGACCGGTCGGCAACGGAATGCACGAAGTGGAAGTCATGCGGGACTATGCAGTCAGGCAGGGTGTGCCGCCTGCCAGAATTTTTCTGGATTATAACGGCCTGAATACGCGTTCCTCGGTGGAGTATACCTGTGATCTGTTGGTCAAGCGGAACTGGAGCAGTGTGCTGGCCGTTTCCACCTTTTATCATTTGCCGCGCATCAAACTCAGTTTTCAGCGGGCAGGGTGTACTGCCTACACAGTTCCGGCGGTCGAATCGCGGATCTTGCTCAAGCTGCCGTTGTATTTATTGCGCGAAATTCCGGCTTTCTGGTCGTACTATGCGCTGGCGGTGGAAAGTGAAAAGCTGCCGGTTGCAGCGCCGCGTTCACAGTGAAGTATTGTGACCTCGTCTTGATTTTTCTTGGAGTAACCTCGGGATGTCGCGAACCACTCTTTTCTATTGGGAGCCAGCCGCAAGGCTGTTAAAACTGCGTTTGAAGGGGAACTGCTTCCAGGCAGGGATAGCGTAACTAGCGGTGTACTATCATGCTTTGCGGTTGATTCCAAAGAAGATCTAATGGACTGTACCACTCGTTGCTCCGCCATGGAAATCAGGATGAGCAGCTTTCTTCGATTCTGCAGCCTAACGAGTTGTTTCATCGTGCTCTTAGGCGCTTGTGCCGGCGGCATGGGTGCGGACAATTTTGTTTTCCCGTTTCGGTCCGATGCCAATTCTGTGGATTTAAGCGGCCAGTGGATCTGGACGCCGGTTGCCTGTTTGCCCGGTGAGACCCTATGCAATCAGGAGTTGCAAGCTTTTCAGCAGCAACACAAAGGCGCTACGCTTTTACTGCCTGATAATTTGCATCGTTATGCTCCCTGGTTTATCGGCCAATCGAGCGTGCGCCGCGAGTTTAGCCTGCCCCAGGCTCTGGAAGGAGACCAGAACTTGCGCATCCTGATTGGCGGTGTCGGTTCATTGGATAGTGTCTGGATTAATGGTGTGGAAGTGGGTAGTAGCGGTTATGATGCTAGTACTACTGCAGAGAGTGAATTTCTGTCTGCCTGGAGCAAGGTACGGTTTTATTCTGTTCACCGCAGTATTTTGCGTAAAATAAATGAAATAGAGATCCGCTTTACAGCTATTGATGTAAAGGCCGGCGTCCATCGTGGACCTGTATTAATCGGCACAGAAAAAGAGCTCCAGTTGCAGCATTGGTTGTATGTTCTGTTCTTTGAGAGCATTTTCCAGGCAGAAACAATTCTCGCGTTCTTTATCTTTTTTTTCTTTGTTTCTAACTTCCTGTCGAAACCGGTCGAACCCGGGTTTGGATACATGGGAGCTGCGTTTGCGGCTTATGCAGTGCACAGTCTGTATTTTATCTCTCTACCAATCGGCCTGGACTATCTGCTATTTCTGAAGGTGCAGTGGGTCGCGCGCATCCTTTCACAGCAGTGGATTATTCTGTCCATGTTATGCCTGATTCAAATTTGCTCACCCTGGCTGAAGAAAACGGTTCATGGTCTGGCTGCTATTTTGATCCTGGTAGTGTTTACTCCCCGGGAGTTTACCCTGTATCTTCAATTCGCAGCCTGGACCCAGGCTTTTTTCCAACTGGAGATCCTGATTTTCCTGGCATTGATCCCCATTCTCTACCGACGGCAAGCCGAACCGATAATGATGCGGAAAGTTTTATTTATGAACTTTATTATCAATATCGCCTATTCGGCTGATCTTTTGCTGCGGTTGAACCTTTTGAATACCCCCTGGCTCTATCATTATATGGCTCTGTTTAATATGCTGCAGTTTTTGGGTATGCACAGCCATAAATTGTACGCCTATCAAGCGGAGGCGCGGATTATCAAGCACCAACTCCTGCATGACCGTTTGCGCTTTTCGATGGAGCTGCATGATGTCCTTGGTGCCCATTTGTCTGAAATCATCGTCCATTCTCACACGGGCGATTCCAGGACTGATGGTCAAAAGGCCGCCTTGCAGCTGGCGATGATTCAGCAATTGGCCGGCCGCTCTTTGCGCTTTGTGCGCGATCTGGCTTCGTTTTTAAAATGGGAAGATCAGAATGCGCAACCTCTAGCCCGCTATATCCAGGCACACCTTGAACGATTACGCAATACTGGCCGGTATGCAATTAATTATCAATTGGATGAATTTGATGAACCTTTGTCCTTTGCCAACTTGCAGTTGCAGCGGGTCTATTCGGAATGGATGGCCAATGTGCTGCGCCATAGCAGACCAGGGCAAGTCCGGGTGCGCCTGCGCGTAACCCGGCAGACGATTACGTTATGGATTACGGACGACGGCGCCGGTTTTAGTTGGCGGGGCCAGGCTGAGGGTTCCGGTCTGGCGCATATCGCCGACCGAATGAAATCCCTGCACGGGCGGGCACGTTCACTGCGTACGGCAACCGGAGGTTGTTTTTATTGCCGGGTCCCTTTGGCTTCCGCGCCATCCCGTTCTCGCGCCAGTTTCAAACCCGGCACAGGGGGGTTGGCAGGCAATAGTCCGATTTCATGACTACGCTGAATGGCCTGGGAACGCGAATTGACTTCCAGTTTGCGATAGATATTTTCAATGTGCCGGCGGACAGTATGCGCGCTCAAGCTCAATTCGTTTGCGATTTCATTGTATGTCATGCCTAGTGAAATATAATTAATCACTTCGTTTTCCCGGGGACTCAATGGGTTCGGCTCAGTGGCTGCCACTGGTTGAAAATAAGCTTGCAAAATCCCTTCTGCAATGGATGCGTTCATGGCGGCGCCCCCCAGGCACGCGACTTTCAATTCCGCAAGGAGCAATGCTGATGATATGTCTTTCAGTAAGTACCCGTTTGCTCCGTTCTGGATGGAGCGAATAATTGTATTCGCATCCTCAAATACTGTCAGAACGACCAGACGTACTGCGGTAAATCCAGGCATAGATCTCAGCCGCCGAATGCACTCTGCTCCATCTATGCCTGGCAGATTGATGTCAACGAGGACCAGGCAGGGTATCCGGGCTGGTAATTTACGTATGGCCTGTTCTGCGCTACTGTAATGATCGTAAAACACAAAGTCTGGACTGCCGGCGATCAGAGACTGGATGCGCTTGGCCGCTTCCGAATTGTCTTCAATGATTGATACTGAGAATTCGCTATGTATTGTCATATCACGACAGGCAAACTGGCGGGCTTTGCTGAACGGACAGGCGCATGGGACCAGTCCAACAACTAAAAGGCCACTGATTTTTTGGCCAATATAGGGCATACTGCCCTATTGACATGTTTGTCTCAGGTGGTATACTTCCGTGTTGCATTGTTCGTCTGGCAAGCAAAAAACAGGGTAAACCGGAATTGGCACATAAACAGCTGAAGCAGTGCCAAGACCAGTCTGGGTAACCAACAAAGGCTAGCTGCTGGAGCATCGGCCAAAGGCAGCCAGGTAACTTTGAGTTAAATTTATGCCTGTTAACAACGGATGGCCTTTAGCATTACAAAATGAGTGATTTCCAAAAACCGAGTCTGCTTCTCATTACCTGGCTGCACATCAGTTTTGCAGCCTGTGTGGCTGGTTTTCCGGACAATAACACCGCGCGGAAATACCTGTTGGCTCAGTTGTTGCTCAATAATGCTAGCGGTTCCAGCAAATCGAACGGCATGCCGACCGGTCCTTCTTACGCACACCGTTTTGTGACTGTGACAAACGATGGTGGTAAGGCATGGTACAGCGATGACCGCGGTGTGACCTGGAACGAACCTGTTATCGTACCGTCTCCTCCTGACTTGAAGACAAGTGCGGTGATTCCATGATGATGCATCGGCTAACTATATTCAGGCAACCTGGCGTTATAGCCTTTCGGGCGCTATCGGGTAAACCCGGAACGCGGAAAGTGGGGCGTCTTTTTGCGCTGCTGATCCTCTGCACGGTTTTTTGGGGACCGAACCTGATCCTGGCTGATACGATTCAGTTGCGTTCCGGTGTTATATTGAATGGCAAGGTCATTGCCCAAAGCCGCACATGGGTGCGTATTCGGACGGACACAGGTGTGAGAACAATTAGCAAGCAAAACATCCGTCGGTTAAGTTTTGGTGTGACCCAGGACGAAATGGCATCTCGGCAACGGCGGCGGCAGGAAGTGGAGCGACGCAATAAAGAACTGGCTCTGGCTCGCGAAAGGCAGGAATCCGCTCGCATTGCTGTCGAGGAAAAGCGCTTACGGGAACTGGCAGAACAGGAACGTAAAGCTGCAGAAGAGCAGCAGAAAAGGGCGGCGGACCTGCAGGCCGATGAAGAAAAACGCTCCGCCGCTGAAAAAGAGCAGCAACAAAGGCGGGCCGCAGAGCTGGAAGAGGGTGATGCGCCGCAAAACAGTCAGGCGGGTCTGAGCGCCTGGGGGGCTTTGTGGCGTTCGGCGCTAATACCGAGCTGGGGGCAATGGAGCCGGGGCGATTCGGTCAAGGCCGGTGTGATTGCGGGTGGTATGGTCATTGGCGGTGGAGCTCTATACGAAACCAACCGCATATACCGCAATGCCGCGCGCGATCTGGATGCGGCCGGTAATCCGTTTGCGGCGGATACTTCCCTATTGATCCTTGCCGGATTGTATTCGGAGCCCACGCTCACTCAGTTGAGTGATCCCGTGTATGCCTACTTTTACACACAACCCTATCAAAACCAGCACGCGAATCTGGATGCCAAATACCACCAAACGCAGGTCGCCACACTGGTCATTGGCCTTTTTTATGTGTATAATTTAATTGATGCCTGGTTCTTTCATCCCCGGAATGATACGGTGTCCCGTTCCGCCACAATCGGTTCTAATGAGTCGCGCTGGAAAATGACATTCCAGGTGTGGAGCGATGTCGACGATTCAATCGGACCCAATTCACGTGCGTCTTTTTTGCGAAAGGACGGCATGACCGTACGCCCTGAAGTGCGTTTTACACATGGATTGCATTTTTAGTACAAGTACAGGAGACTGGCAGTGAGATTTAACTGGATTTGCTTGCAATGGATACAATCCAATGATAGAGGCTGCTTTACGGCGCTCTTGCAGCGCTATCGCTTACTTTTGCTGACACCAATGCTGCTGCTTCCCATTTTGAATGCCTGTAGTCCCGTGGCAGTCAACAACCCGGCCGATCCCTTTTCGGATTCATTTCTGGAATATAATGTGCTGCGTTGTATCCTGGGAAACTGCGCTGCACGGCCAAATAGCATTAATGCAGTTCTTCAATTGGAAATCGGTAGCGAGCACACTTGCGCCGTACTGTCAGCTGGCAATGTGCGTTGCTGGGGAAATGGCACTTATGGCAGACTGGGATATGCAAACACGAGCCATATCGGTGACGATGAAACCCCGGCCAGTGTCGGTGATGTGACTGTGGGCGGCACGGTAACCCAAATATCTGCCGGAGGAACGCAAACTTGCGTCCTGCTGAATACTGGCAATGTGCGTTGCTGGGGAGAAGGGACCACCGGCCGTTTAGGCTATGCGAATACGAACGCCATCGGCGATGATGAAACTCCGGCCAGCGCCAATGATGTGAATGTGGGCGGCATCGTGACCCAGATTACTGCGGGTGGTTTTCATACCTGTGCCTTGCTGAATACCGGTAACGTGCGCTGCTGGGGAGATGGGACCTCCGGTTATTTAGGTTATGCGAATACGAACACCATCGGCGACGATGAATTCCCTTTCAGCGCAGGCGATGTGAATATGGGCGACGTCGTGACGCAGATTGCTGCAGGTGGGTATCATACCTGCGCCCTGCTGAATACCGGCAATGTGCGCTGCTGGGGGTTGGGGTCTTCTGGCCGATTGGGCTATGCGAATACGAACGACATCGGTGACGATGAGTCACCGGTCAGTGTGGGAGATGTCAATGTCGGCGGTACAGTAACCCAAATTGCTGTTGGAGGCGGGCATACCTGTGCTCTGCTAAATACCGGCAATGTGCGTTGTTGGGGAGCGGGGGCTGATGGCCGTTTAGGATACGCGAACTTAAACAACATCGGCGATGATGAAACCCCGGCCAGCGCGGGCGATGTGAATGTTGGCGGCACGGTAACTCAAATTGCTGCCGCAGGATCACATACCTGTGCCCTGCTGAATACCGGAAACGTGCGTTGCTGGGGGAACGGCGGTAACGGCCGGTTGGGATACGCGAATACCATCACCATCGGTGATGATGAAACACCGGTCAGTGCGGGAGATGTCAATGTTGGCGGTACAGTAACCCAAATTGCTATTGGAGGAGGGCATACCTGTGCCCTGCTGAATACTGGCAATGTACGTTGCTGGGGAACTGGCGGTGTAGGCCGGTTGGGCTACGCGAATACGAACGACATCGGCGACGATGAGACACCCGCCAGTGCCGGAAATGTGAGTATCCAGTAGGCCTCACAGCCGGCGTCGGCCGGTAAAGTCCACAGTATATCGACTGCCTGGTCTTTTGATCAGTGCCCCTCAGCTCATCCGCTGACCTGACAAACATTGCCGAGGAACGATGGCGACGCTGCCTGGTTCTCACTTTACTTCTTATCGCTCACCGGTCAGTGTGGCTCTTGGTATGAATCAATCTTCTTCTCAGGAGCAAGTCCCGCTCGCTAAAAAGCACCATCTGCGCTGTGTGACGGCAGCCGCCCTGTTTGACGGCCATGACGCGGCAATCAACATTATGCGCCGCATTATGCAGGCTAGCGGGATCGAGGTCATTCATTTGGGGCACAATCGCAGCGCGGCCGCAGTGGCAGCCGCAGCCCTGCAAGAAGACGTGCATTTTGTCGCCATTTCCAGCTATCAGGGGGGCCATATCGAGTATTTCAAGTACTTGCGTGATTTGTTAAACCAGGGCGGCGGCGCGCACATCCAGATTTACGGCGGCGGCGGTGGAGTCATTGTCGCGGACGAAATCGAGGAGCTGCACCGTTACGGCATCCAGCGCATTTTTTCACCGACCGACGGACAACAGCTCGGACTACAGGGCATGATCAATCAAATCATCGCCCATTGTGATGCCGATATACGGTCGCTGGGGCCGTCAACAGAATCGCTCTGCCTGGCCCGACCAACCAGCGATATAGAGCTGGCTCGGTTGCTGACGCTGGTGGAAGGCGAGCCGGCATTGATCAACTCGCTGGACTGGGTGAGCGTTAAGGCGGCTAACAAGGCGCCGGTGCTGGGTATTACCGGTCCGGGCGGGGCCGGCAAGTCCTCGCTTACCGATGAGCTCTGTCAGCGTTTCCTGCGCTGCAATGCGGGTCTGCGTATTGCAATGCTGGCGGTTGATCCCACGCGGCGCAAAACCGGCGGATCCCTATTGGGCGACCGGATCCGACTAAATAGTCCGGACTTGTATCCCGGGCAGATTTTTGTGCGCTCGGTGGCGACTCGCGGTAGCGGTCATAGCTTGACGGATGGCGCCCAGGCCCAGTTGCAATTACTAAATTCTGTTAACTTTGATCTGATCATCCTGGAGAGCTCCGGCATCGGTCAGTCGGATGATCACATTCATAATTTGGTTGATTTGAGTTTGTATGTGATGACAGCCGAGTTCGGCGCGCCCACCCAGCTGGAAAAGATTGCCATGCTGGATTATGCGGACCTGGTGGCGCTCAACAAGGCCGAGAAGCAGGGCAGCGTTGATGCCCTGCAGTACGTTAAAAAACAGGTGCAGCGCAATCATCAGCGTTTTCAGGAGGATCTGGAGGGCATGCCGGTGTACGCCACCATTGCCAGCCGCTTCAATGATCCGGGGGTCGATACGCTGTACAATCAGCTGATCCAGCGGCTGCAGCAAAAAAGTGGAATGGGACTGAATTTTGTGCAGCTGCCGATTGAGTCTGATACCGTTACCAGCAGTCCCGGCACAAGCCGGTCCGGAGGGGCGCCGGGAGTCGAAATTGTGCCCGAAAGCCGCAAGCGCTATTTGTCAGAAATTGCGGATACAGTTCGTCAGTATCATACGCATGCGGCAGAGCAAAGCAAACTTGTGGAGCGTTATGATGCGCTAACGGGGGCGCTGGAATGGTTAGCCGCTGACGCAGCACAAAGAGACACTGCTGGAATACAAATACGCAGCCAATTGGCGCCAGAGGGGCCCGAATCGGCTCCGGGCCGGGATATTGATTCCGATCTGGAGCAGCGACTGAGCGAGGGGCTAAACGAGACTGCTGCCCGGATCGATCCACAACTGCTTGCATGGCTGGAGAACTGGCCGGCTCTCAAGCAGCGTTACCATGCGGCAGAGTTGAGCTATACTGTGCGGGATCGTGAGTTCAGGCAGACACTTTTTACAGACAGTCTGGCTGGTCTGTCGATACCCCTGGTAGCTACCCCCCCCTATCAGTCGTGGACGGAGCTGGCCCGTTTTTATTACAAGGAAAATCTGCCGGGTTTTTTCCCATTTACCGCCTCTGTTTTCCCGTTTCGTAAGCCGGGAGAGGATCCGACCCGTATGTTTGCCGGTGAAGGCGGTTCGGAGCGTACCAATCTGCGTTTTCATTACCTGACGCGTGCTCCGGGCCAGGAGCCGGCGGGGGACCGGGCCGGCAGCCAAACAGCTGCGGCAGCGCCGTCGGTAGCCAGACTTTCGACTGCCTTTGACTCTGTTACCCTGTATGGCGAAGACCCGGCCGAACGACCGGATATTTACGGCAAAATCGGCAACAGCGGGGTCAGCGTACCCACCCTGGATGATTGCAAGCGCTTGTATTCCGGCTTTGATTTGATGGATCCAGGCACGTCCGTTAGTATGACCATCAATGGTCCGGCGCCGATTGTACTAGCTTTCTTTCTGAATGCGGCTATCGATCAACAGGTAGAAAAAGTGCTGCGGGAGCGCGGCGAGCTGGACCAGGCCCGCGCTACAATTGCAGCCCATTATCAAGAAAAAGGACTGGCCCTGCCCCGTTATGAATCGCAAATGCCTGGCAGTCATAATGGTCTGGGGCTGGCCTTGCTGGGGATGAGTTCGGATCGTTTGATCGATGCCCAAAGCTACCAGGAGATCAAGCGCGATGTACTGGCTAATGTGCGCGGCACAGTGCAAGCCGATATTCTCAAAGAGGATCAGGCGCAGAATACCTGTATTTTCTCGACCCCCTTTGCTCTGCGCCTGATGGGTGACATTCAGGAATATTTTATAGAACATCAAGTGCGTAATTTTTATTCTGTGAGTATATCGGGATACCATATTGCCGAGGCCGGCGCCAATCCGATTACCCAGCTGGCATTTACCCTGGCAAACGGTTTCACCTACGTTGAATACTATTTGAGCCGCGGTCTGCCAGTGGATGCCTTTGCCCCGAATTTGAGTTTTTTCTTTTCCAATGGACTGGATCCAGAGTATGCCGTGATCGGTCGCGTCGCGCGCCGAATCTGGGCTGTGGCAATGCGCCGGCTGTACCAGGCGAACGACCGCTCGCAAAAGCTGAAGTATCATATCCAGACCAGCGGTCGCTCTTTACACGCGCAGGAAGTCGATTTCAATGATATTCGGACTACTTTACAGGCGCTTTACGCCCTGTATGATAACTGCAACAGTCTGCATACCAATGCCTACGATGAAGCAGTTACCACTCCGACAGAAGAATCTGTGCGCCGAGCAATGGCGATTCAGCTGATTATCAACCGTGAACTGGGTCAAAACAAGAACCAGAATTCCCTGCAGGGCTCATATTTGATTAGCGAACTGACCGATCTGGTGGAAGAGGCGGTATTGGCCGAGTTCGACCGCTTGACGGCGCGTGGCGGGGTACTGGCGGCCATGGAGAGCATGTATCAGCGGGCAAAAATCCAGGAAGAATCACTCCATTATGAACATTTAAAGCACAGCGGTGAACTGCCGATCATCGGGGTAAATACATGGCTGTCCGAAAATGCCGCCCCGAGCGGTGTGCCGGAATTGATCCGCTCTACTACCGCAGAAAAGCAGCAGCAAATCGAACGGGTCAACATCCTCCAGCGCGCCTTTCCTGAAGAGGCCCAGCATCACCTGGGGCGTCTGCGTTCCAAAATTCAATCTGGCGCAAACAGCTTTACGGAATTAATGGAAGCAGTCAAATACTGCAGCCTGGGTCAGATCAGCGCCGCGCTCTACTCTGTGGGCGGCAGCTATCGCCGCAGTATGTAAGCCGGAATTTATTTCCAGGACCTGGAGCCTCTAACCAGGCAGCCTCTGGGAACACAGGACGGGTTGCACTGCGTTCCATTTCTATCGATATTGAGCAAGGTGGGAGCTTTGCTTCAACATTGCGTTTTACTTCCCCAATACCATGGATGGTCCCGGGACGATTTCCTAGAAGAATTTATGAATCGGCAGTTGCCGCAGATCCAGTGGAATCGTGATCGGCACATTGGTCTTTTGCACCGCCGCCTTCGTATTCAGCCATCAGACTGCTAAAAACACTCGCCCAACTGCGCTCAGCTGCCAGACGGCGTCCCCGCAGGCCCATAGCCTTGCGCTCTTGCGGGCTCTTTTTCAGCATTTGCAGCACTCGCTTTTTAAAACTTTTGCGGTTAGTATGCTGAAAGACCAGTCCGTTTTCCTTGTGCTGTACGAAATCCAGCGGGCCACCGGCATTGGCAGTGATTACGGGTAGCCCGGATGCCATGGCCTCAAGGACCACATTGCCAAAGGTCTCATTCGCGGCCGGAAATACAAAAATGTCTGCCGAGGCATAGGCCTGGGCCAGCTCCAATCCGCGTAGTGCGCCGGTAAAAACGGCTGCGGTTCCTTTATAGAGTTTTTCGAGTTCGGTGCGGTAAGGACCGTCGCCGACAATGGCCAGGCGTACATCCGGTCTTGATTTCAGGACACGCTTGATCCAATTGACTCGTTTTTCTTGTGACAAGCGGCCGGTATACAAAAGCAGCGGGGCGTCCGGGTTTCCGGCGCTCAGCCGACGGCGCATATCCATATCCCGGCGCAGCGGATGATAATGCTTTGCATCAACACCTCGGGACCAGACGGAGACCCGCTCAAATCCGCGCTCCCTCAAAATAGTCGCAGTTGCATGGGATGGCGCCCAGTTCACCAATGCCTGGTTGTGCAGCATCCGGCTGTAAGTCCAAATCATTTCGGAGATGAAACCAAATCCCCAGCGTTCTGCAAACCCGGCCACATCCGTGTGAAAAGATGCTACCAGCGGAATTTCCAGCTGGCGGGCATGCCAGATTCCGGCCATCCCGAGTGAGATGGGATTTAGAACATGGACAAGATCCGGCTTGAATTCCAACAGCTCTTTTTCAAAATTATCCAGCGGAGATACCAGCTTGATTTCAGGATACAGGGGAAAGGGCATGCCATAGCGGCCAATCACCCGAGCTCCGGCGTACTGCTGCGGCCCGCCCTCGGGGGCAAACACAACCACTTCGTGGTCCTGGCCTTCCAGATACTGAAGCAGGCGACATAGTGTATTGACTACGCCGTCAAAATTGGGCAGAAATGTTTCGGTAAAAAATGCAATCCGCATAACACGTTCTCAACGCGGAGATTGTCGCCTGAAAACTGTTACGTTTGTGTGCCAGCTAGATGTTGATTCCACATAAAGCAACAAGCGCAAGACTGGCTATCAGTTAGCCGTCCATAAGCGGTTAAGTAGCCACGGAAACAAAAACTATTTTTCCGCCTTCCTGACCACGTCCGCCGCGGGAAGGCATTCTCGTGTTGCCACCCGGGGACCTTGTCAGGTTTCACCGATGTCGTAGGGTTCTACAATAGGCTGAGTGAGCTGTACAGCCGTATCACGCAGAGTACTTAACTCGCTTTGCAGGCGATCGAGCACCTGATGCAAGCCATTCGTTTTGTCTCGATTGTACTCTGCCTGGAAATCGCCTAGCGCAAAGGGCTTTGCAAAGCTCACCACTGCCTTCACTGGCAGATGAAAACCCTCTCCGCCGAGCGCTCGCGGCTTGGCACCCAATACCAGTGATTCAAATCGGGCCAGCCATTCATAAAAGCGCTCCGGTGTGGGATAGGAGACCAGATACTCGCGTTTGATGGTGATAAAGTCATAGGCGCGCACACATTCCCGGTCTGCCCAGTCCCATTCAGACTTGCTGATCTGAGGCAGTTGAGGATTTGGATATTTTAATTCAATTAATTCCAGAATACTTGTCAAGTGCCGCAGTTTCTGGATGGCATCGGCCGACTGATCATATTTGGGGACGCCCAGTTTTGTGGCGACATTGTCCAGCATCACATGGCGTACATGGCCCGTGCGGTATTCGAAATCTTGCTCCGGTCCGGCCTGGATATTGTACTCCTGCTCTAGTTGTTCCAGTATTACGCGGCCGACTTGCAAAAAGCGGCGCAGCATGTTGCGGTTTCCCGGCCTAAGACCCAGGGCCCGTTCCACCCTGGAAACGGAGCGATGCAGGTCTTTTTCGATTACGTCTCGAGGCGATTGAATGACATACTTGATAAAACCGGGCAGCACCATGATGTCGGCACCGGGTTCCTGTTTGCGGGCATCTTCCAGGCCGCCGAGTCCCAGCTTGACGATTCCGGGCATCATGGGCATTAAATCGTCGTTTTCTCCGCAGACCGGCTCGCCTTCGGGATACAGCACCAGTTTGCCCGCCGGCCGAGCCAGTACCGAGCGGGCCATCTTCATTGACTTTTTATCCGGAATGCCTGGAATAATGGAAAAGACATTCACGCTGCGAAAAAGTTCGCCAACCAGTCCCAGATAAAAATTAAAGGCCCGGCGGGTGGCCATATAGTGGAAGCGGCTGCCAATCAAATTGGCGATATGCCAGGCAATCACCGGCTCGGCTGCCGATGGGTGATTGCTAAAAAAGAGCAAGCGCTGTTCCTTGAGCGATCGCAACATTTTTTTGTCAGTCTGACTGATCTCTATGGATTGAATGTTCCGGGTTTTTAGCAGCAGCGGGTAAGCAGCATCGCTTAGCCAGGCCAGCGGTAAATTAAATTTGGGTCCGATGAACAATTCCACACAACAAGAATAGCAGAGTGAGCGTTAGAATACCAATACTTTTTAATCTTTTTATTGGCCTTTTCAGGTAAAAACCGGCGCGATTGCGCCTGAAGTTGCATATCAGGCACTCCAGCGGCACTGCCTGGCCGTGAGGCCCCCTGGGTTGTGGGGCGAGGGACCCCAGGCCAGCCCTGGAAACTTTTTTCGGACCTGTGGGCGCGGAATCAAAAAATTATAGATATTTGCTAAAAAATTTCAATATCATATCGCTGGCTCTAAAGTCGCGACTCGTTTTGCCAATCATCGATTCTGGCAAATACTGCCATCCGCCAGGCCAGGTGTGCCCGCCGTTCTGCACCGCTATCAGTTCGACGGTTGCACCGGCCTGGCATCTGGACCAGATTGTATGGCTGGCCGTTGTACCGTCATCGGGATCCAGATCCGGAATTGGCATCGCGGCTGTTTTTTGAGTACAACGATTCTGGTCCCGCCAAAAATCGATCGATTGATCTGTCGACAGGATCTGCCCGCGTTGGCGCGTGCGAATAATCTTTACGGTGACAAATCCGCCGTTGTAGGGCACCAGGGGGTCCGCTGTGCCATTGATAAAGAGCACTCCGACCGGTCGCTTTGGCTTGCAAATCGGTTTTAATTCCACGGACAAGGTAGCAGTCACACTAGCGACCGCCCGGATGGCCGGCATTTCACAAGCGAGCCTTTGCGCCATAAAACCGCCATTCGATATGCCGGCCGCAAAGACGGGTGCAGAGCCGGCTTGATAATTGTCGACCAGCCATTCTTGAATCGCCTGGATAAAGCCGGTATCGTCAATTTTGTATCGTTCTCGATCATCTGCAAAAGTCCGCCCGTCATTCCAGCCGTGGATTCCGGCCGGGTAGACTACCAGGATACCGTGTTGGTCGGCTAGCAGATTGATGCGCCCCTCGGTCAATTGAATCATGTTTTCCGGTTTGCCGCCTCCGCCATGCAACACGTACCAAATGGGTTGTCCCGGTCGCCAGCTCTCGGGTTTGTGCACCAAAAAACGTCTGCTTTGCGCCTGGTGTTGCAGGCTATGCCAGTGATCAGCAGCGTCTAGATGGAGCGGGGGCCGTGTGCGACAGTCGGCGGCAAACAGCCCGGAAACAAGACAAAGCAAGCTGGCTAAGGTCCGCTGGAACCTCTGTCGAATGACCATGGGGCCGGCGAGGCTCATTTGTGGTTTGCACTCCGGGCCGGGTAAAGCTGCTCGGGAGACCCGTATATTGCTATCAGATTCAGGCATGATTCTGTACATATTTTTCCAGTTCCTCAATTAAAAACTCGGCAATCACCAGGTCCCGTTCACCGGGTGCTGCGGTATCCAGGATTCGTGTTTGGACTGCATTCAGTTTATAATTTATAAATTTGTCTTTGATTTTCGTATTCTGCGTACGAGAATGCCGGATCAGCATTACCAGGGCTCCATCCGTATTGCCGACAATTTTTGAACCGGTGTGTTTCTCTAAAAAGATCTTTAAACGATCTTTTAAATCTGCAACTGCGGAAACCTGCATGGGTTCCGATTCCAGCATTGCCCCAATCAAGGGCAACCGATTTTCCAGTCAATCTGCTCGTTGAGAGAGCCGTTCCAGGGCTTCAGAATGAATGCATCCATCGCTGGCCCCTTGCCCGGGCCATTTTGTTCAGCGGATGGTTTGTGCAGGGTCTGAACTGCCGGGATCATGTGCTTGACCTGCGTCTGTTCGCTTTGGATTGGTTATTATGCCCTTATGTATTCGAAATCCCCAAAGTAATGCCACGGTCCAGCCAGAATCAGGCGGGGTCGGTCTGTATACCAAAACAGATCGTGGTAGCCGTATGCAAAACAGTGCCGGGACGCCGCTCTGGTTGTGTCTGCCGTTACGTGTCGGGCTAGCGCTTTTCCTGCTGGTGTCCCTGCACACGCTGCAGGCCCAAAACAATCCGGCCGATTCCAACGAGCTGATCGATCTTTCGAGCCCGGCCAGAACCCTGGACTATGTCGACGAAGCCTGCCGGCAGGGTCAATACTCGCAGTTGCGCAGGGTGTGGCAATGGAAACGCGAGTTGCCAATCAAACCGGCCCGATTGTTGGGACGTCAGTTTTGTTACGTAATGCAACGCGGTTTTGTGGCAGCAGCGGCAGTGGCGGAACCATCAGCCGGACCTGCTGAACCGGTGCTGGCCGGTCATATTCAGACGGACCAGCCCGGTCAGAGTGTGGCCGTTGTGCTCGTCAATGATCAAAAAAGTCCCTTGCCTTCGTATGTATTCGACCACCGTTTTGTTGCCCAAATACCGCAACTTTACACCCGGCTGGGCGGTACATTGATCGAGGATATCCCTGCCTGGGCAAGCGAACTGCGATTGGGGGGGCTGGCCATCTGGCAGTGGGTCGCTTTGCTGCTCATCGCGGTGCTGGCAGCGATCCTGTCCTGGTTTGCTGCCTGGCCGATTCAGGCTGTGATTCACTACTGGACCAGCAAAACAACCCATACCCTGGATGAAAAGCTGCTACAACCCTTGCGTGTACCGGTGGCCGCCAGTCTGACATTAGGGATTATTTACCTTATTTTGCCCTACCTGTTTTTGCCGCGGATTTATAGCGATTTTATTCTGGCCCTGATCCAGTCGGCCATTATCATCACCCTGATCTGGTTCGTGATGCGGGCCGTGTCGATCACAACCTTGCACTTTGAAGAAGCAGTCAATGCTGCCGATCAGGCGTATCTGGATCGCAGCGCGCAAACCAGACTGTTAATTTTACGACGGGTGGTAAATATTACCCTGTTAGTGCTGGCTTTGGGTCTCGTGCTGACCCGCTTCGAATTCTTGCGCAAGATCGGGCTGTCCCTGCTGGCTTCAGCTGGTATTGCCGGCGTCATCATTGGCCTCGCTGCTCAAAAGACCGTAGCCAACTTGCTGGCCGGCGTTCAACTGGCGCTTAGCCAGCCGGCCCGGATCGGCGATCAGGTGCTGATCGAAGGTGAGTTTGGCACCGTGGAAGAAATTAATCTAACCTATGTTGTCGTCCGTATTTGGGACTTGCGACGCCTGGTTGTCCCGATTTCCAAACTACTGGAACAGCCCTTTCAGAACTGGAGCCGCAAACAACCCGAACTGTTGGGAGCCGTTTTTTTCTATGCCGATTACAGCGCGCCGGTGGAAACATTGCGTTCCGAGCTCCTGCGCTATTTACCGGCCAACAGTCTGTGGGACGGAGCGCTTGGTAAACTGACGGTGCATGATACGACCGTAACAGCGCTGAAACTGCGCTGTCTGGTTTCGGCCGCCAATGCCGGTGATTTGGTGGATTTGCGTGCGCAGGTGCTGGAGCACATGACCGGCTTCCTGGCGCGTCTGGAAAACGGGCGCTGGCTACCCAAAGCAGTCGTGAGCGACTCGGCTGCTGGCGGTGCCTGACGCCCCTGGCGGCGCCTTTCAGGCGGACTGCGGCTTAAGCAGCAGGCCGGTAAAATGTTCTACATACAGGCTGCGATAGTTATTCACGGCCGCAAAGGCCTGTAGCGACGGGATGGAGGTGCGCTCAAAGAGCTCGCGGCTCAGGCCGGGATTGTTGGAGCGTAAGTGCCCCTCGAGGGATTGAAACAGCTCGCTGAGACCATCTGTGAATTGCTGCCAATAGCGCGCCATGCGCGCGGATCGGTTCTGGCCAATCTGGTGCCAGGCAATCAGCATATCCGGCTGGGAGTCGAACAAGTCGCAATACAAATTCAGGAGTCCCTCCAGGCGACCGGTGTCATCCAGCTTGCGCAGATTTTCGAGGCCCTGTCGAAATTGCTGACTGACATCCTTATACAGTTCTTCCAGCAGTGCTTCCTTGTTTTTAAAGAAACTATACAGAGTCCCGCGGGCCACATCGGACACCTGGGCCAACTGGTCAAAGCTGAGTCGGTCGAGGCCGATGCGGCAAATCAGAGCCGAGCTGCTCTCGAGGATATGATGGCGCAAGCGCTCGCGGCGGCGGGCCACCCGGGGGCTGGCTGGATTGTTCTTCTCCATAAAGTACCCAGAAAAAGGCTGTGCTGTGCAATAGCAAGCTTTTTTGTGCAAATATGAACACTGTTGTTCAATTTTTGTGGACAAGTCATCCCCGGTTGAGCATACTGGTAGCATGCGATCCGCTGATTTCTGGTCCTTGCCCCTGCGGCGCCCCCGGATCGGGCTGGCATTAGGCTCCGGTGCGGCTCGTGGTTGGGCGCATGTCGGTGTGATCCAGGCCCTCGAAGAAGAGGGGATCGCCATTGATGTGGTCAGCGGGACCTCTGCCGGCGCCTTCATTGGCGCGTTTTATGCGGCGGATGAAATGGAAGGCCTGCTCAAGTTCTCGGAGCAGGTGACGCGCTTTCATCATAACCTGCGCTTCATGGATTTCACTTTGGACGGGCGCGGCATTCTAGAAGGCGAGCGCTTTATTCGTTTGATGGGCCGGCACCTCAAGGCCCGTAGTTTTACTGATTTACGCAAGCCGCTCGGCATCACAGCCACCGATCTGGTAGAAATGACCGAGGTACACATTACCCAGGGGGCTTTGCTGCCGGCTGTGCGGGCCTCTGTTGCCGTGCCGGGGATGGTCAAGCCCCTGGAATGGGAAGGTCGGCGCCTGGTCGATGGCGGAGTGCTGAGCCCGGTGCCAGTCAACCTGGCACGCAGCCTGGGAGCGGACATTGTGATTGCCGTCGATATTACTACTTTTCCGCCCCGTAATATGGATAACGTGCTGAATGTCATGTATCGCACCATCGACACCATGATGAATCGCATTCAGGTGATGAATCGTCATATTGATAAACCGGAGGTAGTGATCCAGCCCGATCTCGATGAAGTCAGCTTTTTCGACAATCATCTGAGTCATCTGGCGATCGAGCGCGGCTACCAGGCCGCTCGCGCGGTTATGCCTCAAATCAAATCCCTGCTGGGCAGCTCCCTCGCTGAGGCCTTCAAGAAGGCTTCGGCCCAGATTCGTACCGATAGCCTGGGGCGGTTGTTGAGCCGTTTTCCGGTACTACGTAAATAAAAATCAGGATTCAACTAGAAACGAAAGCCCGGTCAAAGAAGAACAAGGAAGATACCCTCACAGGAATTGCTATGCTACAGATTAACCCCCATAATTCATCTCCATCGGCCGATGTGCTGGATCCAGTGTTTCAGGAAGTCCGGCAGCGTAATCGGGAGTACCTGGCAGAATTTGATGCCGGTTTTTGGGTAACCCTGCGTTCTGTGGTCTACTGGATCATCATGCTGTGTATTACCCTGGTGCTGGGTCTGGTCGCTGTACCGCTGGCGATCTTGCGTCTTTCCCGAGCGGTGCATTTTGTGGCAACGCTGTGGGGCAATTTGATCCTGATGCTGTTTGGTACGCGTATCCATCTACATGGAGCCGAGAATCTCTACACTGGCCCATCCTCCCTGGTGTGTGCGAATCACCAAAGCATTTCTGATATCTTCATCTTTTATGCCGTTCTCAAAGGAATCCAGTTTCGCTGGATGGCCAAGGCTT
>JAGRNA010000086.1 GCA_020441005.1 Leptospiraceae bacterium | reverse complement strand
TATCGGTAGCCAGAACATCTGGCTATAAGCCACAGGGATAAGGAATAGTTGCCAGGCCGCAAAAAAGTTGATCAGTAGCAGCAGAAGCGCCGTATGCAGTAATGCGAGCAGCGCCCAGGGGCCAGGCTTACGCTCAGACTGAGTCAGATTTCGTTCCCTTGCGATACAGGGTCCGATTCAGAACCCGGCCCTGCCGGTCATAGTTGATCAGCTCGCCATCCAGTTTGCCGGCCTTGTAAGGTGCCCGCCGGCGCAGGCGGCCATCCGGATAGTAGAATTCCCAAAGGCCGCTCTTTAAATCCTGACTGAATTCACCGCGCCAGGCCAGTTGACCATTTGGATAATAATGCCGTAATGGGCCCGACAGGATACCGCCCTGGTAACTACCCTGCTCCTCGAGGCTCTGGTCCGGGTAGTAGCGGCGATAGATGCCATTTTCATTACCAATGGTAAAACCACTGATAAACAAGTATTCATCCTTGCGCGGTTGACTGGCATAGTTTAGAATCAAAAACAAGCGGCCGTCGCCATAATAAAAACGCCACTCTCCATCGCGCAAACCGGACCTGGTGTTACCCTGGGCGGTCAACTGGCCGCCATGATTGAACACCTGCCACAGACCGTGTCGCTGCCCGTCCAGCAGCTCCATTTTCTGATACAGCTGACCGTCGGGATACCACATGCGTTTTTGACTGTCTTGCTGTAATTCCCAAAAACCATTGCGGATTGAAAGCGCCGCAGCCGGAATGGAATCTGGTTTGGTGGAACAAGCCGTACTCCACATCAAGAGTCCCATGGCCAGTACGAGCGAGCAATGGTCGGAACTCACCCTGCGCACAAGGCGCAGCAAGGCGGTTGCAAACGAGCAGCGCAACAGCGCAGGTCGGCCAAACAGCATGAATCTAACGCACAGTGAAGCTGCGTTTCCCCAGTACGGATCCGCTGCGATCTTCTACTAGAATATCGTATTTACCGGCTTCCAGCGGACCGGCGAAAAGTATATAGTTCACCGTGACGGGCGCCATACGACCCAGCACAGCCACCTCCTGGCCGCCGGATTGCGTGATCAGGATCCGAATGTAGTCGGTTTGCAACTGGCCTTCTTCCCACTGAAAACGGATAAACACGGGCCTGGCAGAGCTCAGAACCACACGCTCCTGTTTGTGCAGTACCTCAACCTGGTCCTCGCCGACTTCCTGATTGCTAACCGCCAGTTTGTATTCCGGCGCGAATAAGGCCCCCGAAAAGGACCAGATAGCCCAGATAATAATACCAACCAGCACCAAACCGCCGACAAGGCGCACAACACCGCCAATATTGCGTTCCTCCTCGCTATCCTCGGTATAGTCTTCCAATCGAATATCTGTGCTGACGTTATAAATAGAATCACGATTCCGCGGCATGGTTTTCTCCGGTATCTTTGTCGAGGGCCGCAGAGCCGGCGCCTCTCTTTCTGACCGAGAATTTTCAGGATCCGGATCCCTTGGCAAGTCAATTTCATCTTCTACAGTCAGCCATTCTGGTTCCCGCAGTTCCCGTTGCTTCTTTAAGTGCCGAGCCAGCGAACCCTGGGCCGCGTCCGAGCTGACCGGATTCTGGTCGGAAGCCGGCTTCTGGATAAACGATTCTGAATTTTCATTGGACTGAACAGCCGGGACTGCCCGGGTGGATGCAGACGCTTCCGGGCTGCTGTTGGTCGACGGTGTGTGCTGATGCGCGGTTGCTGCCTCTGTGGCCGCAGTGGCGGATGACGCCTGGTTTGCCGACTCGCCCGGGGTTGATGGCTCAGTCATACGCTGCAGCGAGCTAGCCAGTTTTTTGCGGACCTTCTTGCCAAACTTATCCTTCTTGGATGGCATCCCAAACCTCCTGGCCCAGCGTTTCATATTCCAGGGCCACTTTAGAACCTGGTTGATACTCAAAAATCGTTTGATGCATCATGTGGGCTTCTTCGACGGCCACAGCCCGGCTAATGCGGCTTTGAAACAGGTGAATGTATTCAGCGATTGGTTCAATAAAAGCCTGCGAGATAGCCGTTCGGGCATTATGCATGGTCAGGAGGGCCCCCAACACCCGAAATCCGGGATTAAACCGACCCTGGATGGTTGTAGCGGTATCCAGAATTGCGGTGAGTCCGTCGAGGGAGAACTTGGCGGTCTGCAGGGGCACAAGCAAACTATTGGCCGCGACAAAGGCATTCACCGTCAGCATGCCCAGATTCGGCGGACAGTCCAGGATGATACAATCATAACGTTCGCGACAGTCTTGCAGGGCATCCGCTAGTCGAAAAAATCCATCGACGGCCCCCGCCAGCAAGGTTTCCACTTCTGCCAGCTTTAAATGGGCCCCCAATAGGTCCAGACCAGCGATCCGTCCAGTCAGAATCAATGGATCGGCTTTGTGCTTGTCCTTGAAAACGACATAGACGGATTGTTCCGGGGCAATGCTTTCATCGGCCATGAGCACCGAGGTGCTATTTGCCTGGGCGTCCAGGTCCACAAGCAGCACTCGTCGGGACTGCCGGACCAGGCTGTGCGCCAGATTGAGAGCGCTGGTCGTTTTGCCAACACCGCCTTTTTGGTTTGCCACGCAAAGGATATGAGCCCCGGAAGACATATCCCAACAGTACTTCCCAAGACGGATATAAGGGCCAGTAAAAATGTAAAACCTGGGCTGGGGCAGCCGTAAAAACAAGGTGCCCGGCAGTCAAGTTATGCCAGCCAGGCGCCTCCGGTCCCCTCGGGAATCAGCATCTCTCTCGATCGCCCCGAGCGTCAGCCGCCTGTTTTGGATCAGGCGTGTTGGGGCCGCCTGCGGGGATTCATGGCAAATAGAGCGCAGGCCCCTGACATCCGGGGCAGATTGATTTAATCATTGTCAAAAGACCAGCCACCCTGTTTTTGGCTTCCATCCCCTTCGCAACGCTCGGATGGTGGAATTGGTAGACACGCTAGCTTGAGGGGCTAGTGGCGGCAACGCTGTGGGGGTTCAAGTCCCCCTCCGAGCACAGTTCCTGCCCAGGATTCAATAATCGCTGAAATCCGGACTGTTATTCGGTTGGTCTGCCTTGCCGGGTTTGTGGCAGCTCAGGCAATATTGCATACTGGCGGCCTCTTTACGTTTTAAAAAGGCGGGATCAACCTGGCGTCCCTTGAACAGCTTGCTGTAATCATAGAGTGTCATTTTGGACCCGGCCGACTGCCATTGCAGTGATTGCCCGGTATGGAGTTCCTGCAAGTTGTCACCGTCCTTGTTAGTTCCGACTGCGATTGTGCCCTCACAAACACAGGCCTTGCCCTGTTCACCCGCAGACCCGGTCGCCATGATGGCAAATTTTGTTCCCCGCACAGCAGCCAGACTGGTCGGCGTGTGCACGTCCAGCTGTTGATCGGTGTTTTTTTGCAGGTGAAACCAGGCGGCTCCCTTTTGGACGGTCAAACTGCTTTTCCCGCGCTGCACAAGCTCATTGATAGCCAAAACACTCGCTGGCCCGACCCGAAACTCCAGCCCCTTGTAGACCAAAATTGCGTGGGTCCGGGGACCGGTTTTGATCAGACTACCGACCGGCGCCAGAGCGCCGCGTTTCAAGGCCCGCCAGGCCCCAGGCCGGGCGGCTGGCGCCAGCCAGAGGGACGCTGAATCCCCATCAATGCGACTCAGGACTGCAGCATTTTCCGGGGCTGCGCCCAGATCGCCTTGCAACGCCACCATCGAGGCGAACGAGATTGCCAAAAACAAAATCCCTTGCAAACTCACACGATGCAAGGTTCGGACGGGATAACCGGACAGATATAAATTAGACATATAACCAGATTTAATACCACCAATTCATAAGGCAAGCGGAAGTGTTACATTTGTTTTTCTTCCTGTCCCAATCCAGGGACATCAATTGCGCGTTTTTTTTCAAAATCCTCAGAAAAAAATGATCTTTTTGCGCAACAAAACGCCTGGCGCTGACCTTTATCAGTCAAGACCAACCAAAGAGGAACCTGACATGCTTCATCACCCCATTGCAGATCAAAAAATCAACTCCGCAAGCCTTGTTTACCTGGATCGACCCGGTAGTGCCGCTATTAGCAAGGCTTTCTATAACCAGATTCCGCAACCATGGCATGTAGCGGCCCATTCCATTTTTAGCGAGCTACCCCTGATCCGGCGAGTCGGTCTCGTCTTTATTCGACCCAGGGGAGAGTCATGGCGTCAATCGGCCTGGCAGGCCCAAACCAGGCGCTGGCCCCTATTGTTGCTCGAGATTGACGGTTTTATTCCCAGCAGCAAACTGCGCTCGCAAATGCTGCTGGCCAAAAGAGTCTTCACGAATGCAACCGACAACCCGCTGTATTTCCGGGTCATCGCCACGTCATCCTGCGGCCCCTTGCTGCAGCGGCTTTACCCGCAAACAGCGTCGATCAGCGAGCTATGGCAAGCGAGTCGTCTGCTGTATGAGTGCGAGCCTGTTAGCCTGGCGCAAAGCGCCTGAGGCTTGCTGAATGATTCGCTGTGCCCAAAAGAGCAACGCTCGCTACTGTATGGTTGCATAACCAGGTCGCCTTTGCTCGTAGAATTGTCGCAAAAACACACTCTAGTAAAGGCGATCTATTTCAATACACGGCACAAAAGCTGTGTCACCGATCTGCCCGGGTTCCATAGCGCATCCTGATTTTTCCCTTGCGAGGCGATTGGGCTGCCAATTCTTGACTCAGGACCGAACCAGGCCCGGCACACAGACATGCAAATCAGACAACAGCATTTCATCTACTATGTGGTCTACGAAACCCGCAACAGCCCGAAGGCAGCGCCAGTCAAGGCGGCCATTGAAATTGCCCTGCGATCCAGAATCCAGTCCATCCAGCACCTGGAAGAAATTAGCGCTTATATCCAGCAGAATTCTACGAGCGCCGGATCCACCCGACGCAAGTCAGGCGGTCAAATTCTGATTCTCAGCTTTCAGTACCTGCGTACGGAAACACGCTGGCTGCAATCCTGAGCCGGATGCATATCAGGAATCCTGCTCCGGATACGCCTCGTTACCATGTTCGATAATGTCCAGTCCGTCTAACTCCACGTCGGGCGAGACGCGCAGACCAATCGTAAACTTCAGGGTGCTAAAGATCAGAAAACCGCAAAACATGGCCCAGGCAAAGGCGATACCAACGCCAATGGCTTGCGTTCCGAGCAAGCTCCATGGCCCACCATAAAGTAGTCCGCTGGTGCCATCCCCAAAATCGGGATGGGCAAAAAAGGCCACGGCCAGCGTGCCCCAGGCTCCGCACACGCCATGCACGCTTACGGCGCCGACCGGATCATCAATATGAATCTTGTCAAAAAAGATTACGCTTAAGACCACTATCAATCCGGCAATGAGACCAATCATGGCTGCGCCCGTCGGCGAAACATTATAGCACCCGGCTGTAATCGCCACCAGACCGGCCAAAGCACCGTTGAGCGACATGCTGATATCGGGACGACGAAACAAAATCCAGGACAGGATCATGGCGCCGATCGCCCCGGTCGCAGCGGCCAAATTGGTCACCACCGCTATCACGGCAAAGCTGCCCTCGCCCACACTAACAGTCGATCCGGGATTAAAGCCAAACCAGCCGAACCACAGCAAAAAAACTCCCAATGCAGCCATGGACATATTATGACCAAAGATCGGTCGAATCCGCCCATCATTTTGATACTTGCCGCTGCGCGGCCCCAACATAATCGCGCCGGTCAAGCCGAGCCATCCGCCGACGCTGTGCACAACCGTGGAACCGGCAAAATCGATGAAGCCCAGACGGGTCAGCAAAGTCTCATTGGTATCAATCAACAGATTACCCCAGGCGAGATTGCCAAAGACAGGATACACCAGACTGGAGATGATAATCGTTGAAACAATATACGAATAAAAGTGGGTCCGCTCCGCCATCGCGCCGGAAACAATTGTGGCCGCCGTAGCGCAAAAAACTACCTGAAAAAGAAAGAAGGCGTAATTAAAGGCATCCGGTTTACCGCTGGCCGCATCGGTTAACAACGAATCAGCCATACCGGGCACGGACAGGCCAATACCGGACCATAGCACCGGTCCGAACATCAGCGCAAAACCGACCAGCCAAAAGCCGACACTGCCGGCGCTAAAATCGACCAGGTTCTTCATCAGGATGTTGACAACATTGCGCGCCCGGATAAAGCCCGCTTCGACATAGGCAAAACCGGCCTGCATTAAAAATACCATAAAAGCGGCAATGCAAGTCCACAGGATATCAGCTTCCCGCCGCAGGGTTGCCAGCGGTTCCGCTGCGGTCTGTGCCGACAGGCTCAGGCTGCCCGGCAGCAGGATCATAACCAGGGCCAGGAACGCCAGAGCGACCCGCAGCACCGGCCAGATCCGGATCAGGAGCTCCAGCCGACTACGAACCGGGGGCTGTCTCCCCTCCGCTTTTTGCCTGCTGTATAACAGCGCGCGCACAATGCGGCTGTTTGGGCCTGACTGGCATCCAATGGCCGCCTTGGCCCACAGTAGTGCAAATCCCGATTGTAATGGTTCCATATTCTTCCCCTGGTCTATTAGCATTACCGGCCGGCCAATCGCTCACTCCGGCCAAATTCAGCCCTGCAGCTTCTCGATCGCCGCCCGGATCTTGGTACTTGCCGGGATGGCCTTGGCGGATTTTTCCAAAGTCCGCAGCGCCTTGACTTTTTCCTGTAAACGCAGATAGGTGCGCGCCAGCATAATCACAGCGTCCTCGTTGGTATGATCCAGAACCAGGGCGCGCTTCAGGCTCAGACGAGCCTCGTTCATATTACCCAATCGAAAGTAGATCGAGCCCAGCAAATAGTAGCTATGGGCCGTCTTTTCGCCGCTATCTTCAATGTAGCTCTCCATGTAGCGAGCGGATTCATTGTACTCACCAGTCTTATAAAGCAGTCGGGCCAATAAATACAGGTTGCCATGCAAGGAGGAATCGACCTGCAAGCACTGCATGGCCCATTTACGGGCGGCATCCAGATCACGTTTCGACCAGGCCTGGGTAGCCTGCTGGTACAATCGACGTGCCTCAGGCTGACGGTCGCTCATTCCAATCATCAACATGGTCAGGTCATCTTCCCGGGGAACGGTTCCAGTGAATTGCTCCCACCGGTTTAGCAATGCCTGCAACGCTGCCTGGGCCGGATCCTTGAGTGTTAGCGCGCTGCTTTGCCGGATTTCCAGGGCTGTATCCTGGATCCACTGCACAAATTGAGCCAGGCCCACCGTCTCCTCAGCGGCGTTGCGTTGCTCCGTAAAGCCGTCCGTATGCATTATCAGAAAATCGCCTGGTTGCAGGCTGCCAAAGGATTCCGGGTAGTCCTGACGCCGGGTCTCCACAATCCCCAAAGGCACCCCGGCATTGGTTCCGCGCACAATTGTGCCCGAGAGCGCCTGATAATGTAACAGCTCATTGTGACCGGCGCTGACATAAGAATAGGTGTAATCATTGTAAATGCGCACCAGCTGAGCGGTAAAATAGGTCCCCGATGGCAATCGGGGCATAATGGTATTGGCCATTTGCTCCACAATTTCGGACAGGCCCAGACCCAGATCCGTGCAACGCCGAAACTCATGGTGGATACTCATGGTGATCAGCGCGGCCGAAACCCCATGGCCGGAGACATCTGCAATCAGCGCCGTCAAAGTATCGCCGTTGCGCACGACATCAAAATAGTCGCCACTGACCTCAACCATGGGCTCATAATATTGCGCAAAATGCAGGCAATTCCAGGGTGCGATTTCAGTTTCGATAATCTGGGACTGGACCGTACGCCCCAACCGCAAGTCGCTGTTAATCCTGTTTTGCGCCTCGATCAGCCCCTCGATCAGTCGCACCTCGTTCAATGCCAGGCCCAGCTGCGAGGCCATGGCCTCCAGAATCTCCAGATCATCCGTCTTGAAAAAATAGGGCGTCTCTTTCTCTATGGAAATGGTTCCCAAGAGATTGTCTTTGTATAAAACCGGCGCACAACAGATGCAAGCGGTGGATTCTCCCTGATCCAGCAGGTCCGGGTCCTCTTCAGGGACATTTTCCATCAGGAGCGATTTCTTGTCCTCGGCCACCTTGCCAGAAAAACCCTCACCGGGATTCAAGGGGCGGCGGGGCGGATCGGTCTCTTTTAAAAAAACAACCGGTTCCAGCACTCCGTTTTTCAGGATCCGCAGGGTAATATTATCCGCCTCAAAGATTTCGGCCCCCAGACTGAGCACATTGTTAAAGAGCTCCTCTTGTTTGCTACAATTGGCCAGCTCGGTGGTAATATATAAAAGAATATCGATCTTGTTCTTGGAAGTCAGGCCTCCGACTACCATTTGATTACCGCGGTATTTCACTACCTTCCGTTTTCCGTACTTTATTCCAATCATGGCGGCTTCCTGTTCCGATTATGCACTGCAAAATACATGCCATGCGTTTCGAGCAAAAACCAGGCAAAAAAGGCCATTTATGTGACATAATCATGCAAGCTGAATCCTGGGAGCCTGAAAAGCAGGCATTTTTCCTGAATCAGGGCTAATGCGGTCCGATCCGGATCAGGGTGAATGGACAAGGCGGGATTGTTCCGCTGGTGTTTGCCAGTTCAGCCTTTGCTCGACAGCCTTGATGATCGTCTGTGCCAGGTCCTTGCCGGTCGTTTTCTCCAAATCGTCCAGATCAGGAGCAGCGCTGACATCCAGAATCAAGGGCCCCCGGTGCGAGCGAATCAGGTCGACCCTGGCCACTACCAGGCCAATGGCACGCACCGCCCGGACGGCCAGTTTTTTTTCCTGCGCTGAAGGTCTGACGCCGCTGGTCAAAGTTGTAGCATCGGGGCCTGTCTGGTGAGCCCGATCTGCGACCTGCCGCTCCACGCAGGCTACTACCCGCCCATTGATCACCAGACAGCGCAAATCCGTAGACTGGGCCTCGGCAATGAACTCCTGAATCAACACATTGGCATCCAGGGATTGCATGGCCTGGATGGCGGCTTCGGCGGCGGCGCGAGTTTCCGCACGCACGCTTGCAAGCAGCCGTGATTCCTTGATGGCCCGCAGAATCAGGGGCGCGCCGCCCAGCTTGTCAACCAGAGCAGCCGCAGCGGTCGGCGACCACCCAAAACCGGTCGTCGGGATCCCCAGACCGCTACGCAGCAGGCCTTGCAGGCAACTGACTGGATCGCGCGACTGCCGGATGCTGGCCGCGCTATTCAGAACCACAGTGTTCAAACCTTCGAAGTAGCGCAGCAAGGCGCAACCGCCAGTCGTCCACTCCGAACCAAACCAGGGGATCAGGGCATCTAGCCGATCAGAGAATGTTGCACCCCGCGACTGCATCGCCGGGGCTGCCGGACCCAATTGCAGAGAGCAGGACTGGATTGGTAATACATGCATTTGATGGCCGCGCTTGCGACCCGCTTCCAGCAACCGGCGGCTGCTGTACTCCTCCGGATTAGCGGCCAAAAGACCGATCTTCAGACCACCAGGTGTGATCCGCCCACGACCATACAGTCGGTCTAGTTCCTGCTCCGCGACAACGCCGGTCAGAAAGCTGCCTTCCGGATCCACCAGCATCCTGCCCTGCATCGCCTCCCTTCCAAGCAACATCCGATAGCCCATCGAGTCGCGATTCGCCAGGGTCAGCTCCACCACAAAGACCTGGCCGCCGATCTGCAGGGGCGTCACGATGACATAGCGCTTCTCGGTATGTCCGCTGCTACTCTTCACCGCCCGCCGGTCGATAACCTCGGCCTCGCAGCGCAGCACCGTCATACGATTATGCTGCAAGGGATGAATTTCAAAACGGACCCAGGTTTTTTGACCGCGCTTGAAGCTGCGAACGTGATGGCTATGGATCGCGGATGTGCGCGCCCCGGAATCCACCCGCGCCTTGATCGCCGGCACGCCCAGTTCCGGAAAAGCGCACCATTCCTGACTGCCAACAATGATTCGATTCTTCATGCAGTCGATTTCCCTTTATGATTCCGACGGCAGCAAGGGCTGTAAAATGCCGCTCATCCGATCCAGGATGTATTCGAGGTCGCTCTGTGTAAGCGCACTGTAGATGGGCAAGGAAACCATGGTTTCAAAGGCCTGCCGGGCTCCGGGGAACAGGGCGGTCTGGTTGCCATAGGATTCCTTCCAAAAGGTGTGTTCGTAGATGGGAATGAAATGCAAACTAACCGCAATTCCTGCCTGGAACATCGCTTCAACAAAAAGATCACGACGTCTGCTATCCGGAAAAAAGACAACATACAGATGCCAGGAGCTGGACTCTCCGTCGTGTGGCAGAATGGAGATATCCGGATACTTTTGAAAAAAAAGATCATATTGGCTGGCAATCTCTTGCCGTCGCGTCTGCATCTCCAAAGAGCGGGCCATTTGGACCCGGCCCAGACTAGCGGCCATATCACTTAAATTGTATTTGTAGCCTTGTAAACGAACATCATAGCTCCAGCGCTTGCGACCCCATGCCTGGCCATAAATACCATGCAGGCGTTTGAGTCTGATTTGCTCCGCCAGCGCCTCGTCCGCCAGGGTCAGCATTCCGCCCTCCCCGGTGGTGATATTTTTGGTCGCATAGAAACTAAAGCAGCTCATTTCATCACCCAAAGCGTCCGAACCCACCATGTGGTACTGATAGCGGGATCCAAATGCGTGCGCAGCATCACTGATCAATCGCAACCCGAATTGGCGACAAATGGACTCGCAGCCCTGATAATCACAAACGGTGCCGCCAATGTGCACCATAATCAGGGCCCGGATGCGCTTACGGGTTTCTATGTGCACGAGTTCGGACCGGTTAAAATCGCAGGACCGGGCAATCCATTCCCGCAGTAATTCCGGCTCCAACAGCAATGTGCGGTGATCGACATCCAGCAACAGGGGGCGGGCTCCTGTGTACAAGACGGCTTCTGCTGTGGCAAAAAAAGTCAGGGCGGGTAGCAGCACCGCATCAGTGGCTTGCAGGTTCATCGAGTCCAGGGCTAGATGCAAGGCGGCTGTGCAGGAGCTAAGCGCGATGGCATGACTGGCACCCACTCGCTCTCGAAACTCGGCTTCAAAGGCTTCCACCTCGGGTCCATTCGTCAACCAGCCCGATTCCAGCACTCTGTTGACAGCCGCAATCTCGAGCGGACCCAGGTCCGGTTTGGCAAAGGGGATGCGCCGCATGCTACAAGTCTACGCTGCCAGCCATGGAATCGCCAGCCAGGCCAGGCCCAGGAACACAAAAAAACCGAGAGTATCTGTACATGTGGTAACCAGGATTCCGGATGCGATTGCCGGATCCACCCCGATTTTTTGCAGCAGAATGGGCAGAGTACTGCCGGCAATTGCCGCAATGAGCATATTGGCGATCAAGGCCAGACAAACGATTGCCGCCAGCGTCGAACTGTCTGTGAACGCAAATACGACCAGACCGGTCAAAACTCCGATGCCAAGACCGTTTAGAATACCGATGATGAACTCGCGACCGAAAGTCTTCCAGGCATTGGCCTGGTTCAATTCTCCCAGTGCCAGATTGCGTACTACCAATGCCAGGGTTTGGCTGCCGGCGTTGCCGCCCATACCGGCGACAATCGGCATCAGGGCTGCCAGGATAACAATACGGGCAATCGTATCTTCAAAAGATTTGACCACCGCAGCGGACAAAAAGGCGGTCAATAAATTTACGGCCAGCCAGGCGATCCGTTGCAAAGACGATTTCCAAACCGGCGTGTCCAGGGTCTCCTCACCGCTCATACCCCCCATTCGGAGTATATCTTCACTGGCCTCTTCGCGCACAACCTCCAGGATATCGTCAACAGTAATGCGACCGAGCATGATGCCCTGCTCATCGACCACCGGCGCGGTAATCAGATTGTATCGGGTAAAAAAATCAGCGACCTGCTCCTGGTCCATATCAACCGGGATGGGCCGGATCTCCGTTTCCATGATGCGTTTGATCTTCGTTTGGGGGCGCGAAAGGATCATGCGCGATAAACTGACATTGCCGCGATAGCGGCCCATTTTATCGATTACATAGATTGTATGGACATCATCGATTTCACGGCCATACTTGCGCAGGGAGGAAATGGCCTTGTGTATCGTCTGATGCTCCTGCACGCCGATAAAGCCCTTGTCCATCAAGGCGCCGGCTGTATCTTCCGGATAACTCAGGAGTTCCAGAATCAAACTGCGTTCCTTGAAGCTCAAGTGCACCAGGATGTCGCCGATTTCCCGCACATGCAGCAGCCCCAGCAAATCGGCGATCATATCGCTGGCCAGCCCCTTGCAGCTCTGCGCGATGTCCGCCGGAGTCATGCCGGAATGCAGGAACCGATAGGCCAGCTTTTCCGGCATTTCGTACAGCGTTTCCCCGCGCTCGCTGAAAGGAATCCGGTTAAAAAAAAGACTGGCCTGGTCAAAGTCGAGCGCATAGAGGATGGCGGCCAAGTCGTTTGGATGCAACTCGCTGATCAATTCTTCCAAAGCAGCGTGCTGCTCGGTTGCCAGCCACTCCTCGATCTGGGGCAGGAATTCCAGCACATCCTGTTGAATTTGCTCGAGCTCCTCTTCACCGATGAACTGGATTTCAGGACTGTCCGCCAGGGTGTTTTCCATATCTCTATAGTCCTTAACTTGCCTGGACTCAAAGCCACGGCGCAAAAGTAAATCAAATTTGACCAGGTAGCAAAGGGACAGCCCGTTTTTTTACTGGCCGGTATTTTTCCAGAAATCCTGGAGACCAGGTTGGGCCTGATCGTGCATCTGTCAAGTTTTGGGAACCGCAGCTCCGATTAGCACTGGACAGCCTTCGCTTTGCGGTGAATCCTCGCTGCTATGGGTGTCTGGCTGCCAATCGTTTTGTATCTTGGTTTTTTATTGGCCAGCATGTTGTTATTGAATCAACGCTTTCAAAGCGATCAGCATTACTTTTTAGCCAACCGTCAGATACCCGCCCTGTGGGCCATCGTGTCCGTCGTTGCAACCGAAAGCTCGGTGGCAACCATTCTTGTTTTTCCGCAAGCCGGCTATCAAACCGGACTGGCCTTGATTCCACTGTGTCTGGGATTCATCGGCGGTCGGCTCTTTGTGGCCTATTTTTTTCTACCGGCCCTGTATGGATCCAGCCAATTATCGATTTACGCATCCATGAGTAGCGCCAGCCGCCTGGCACGAATCAGTCTCAGTCTGGTGTATTTAATTGCCAAATTCCTGTCGAGCGGCGTTCGCTTCTTTATGGGCGGCCTTGCCCTGCAAATTCTGTTTGGTCAAATGGGCCTCCAAAGTCCGGTCCTGGCGACAAGCGCCTGGATTCTGGGCCTGGCTGCAGTAGCGGGCGCCTACAGTCTGAGCGGGGGGCTCAAGGCCGTTATTCTGACGGACCAGCTCCAGGGGTATGTCATCCTGTTTATGGGCGTGGTTTTGCTGGCCACGGTCTGGCCGGTCGGTGGAGCGGCCTCCTTTTTGCCCTCACCGTCTGCCTGGCTGGATTGGAAATTTAATTGGCACAATGCCCTTTATGCACCGGTGCTATTTGCCGGCGCCTTTGTTCTCAGCATCGGATCCCATGGCTGCGATCAGGATATGCTGCAACGTATTTTAGCAACGCGCGATTTGAAAGCCGCCCGCTATTCGCTGGCCTGGTCCGGATTGGCAGCCAGTATAGTGATTGTACTATACTTATTGATTGGTATGGGTCTCGGTCAACAAGCAACCGACATGCAGGGTCTCTATCCGGTGATCGACTTTGTCCGCAGCCATCCCAATCCATGGCTGCAGGGCTCCTTTGCTGTACTGCTGCTGGCGGCCGCTATGTCTACTCTGGATTCTGCCTTGCACAGCACCGGTCTAATCTGGAAAGACATCTTCCCCAGTCAGCGCCCGGGACGTTTTTATGCCGCCCTTAGTCTGATCCTGCTGGTGCTGACCGCATTGGGATTCGCCTGGCAAAGCAACCGGGATTTCCTCTCCCTGGCGATGGGGACAATGAACTATGTCAATGGCGCACTGATTGCAATCACCAGCCTTTTTATCTTCAAGCGTCAGCGCCTGGCGACCAAAACCATTCTGACGGCTCTGGCAGCCGGATTCGGCACTACGCTGGCAGCCAACAGCATCCCCTGCGCCCTGGACCCGATCAGCGGCAAGGCTTTGTATCTGGGATGGACCTGGGTAACCATCCTTTCTACCGCAGCAGCTCTTATGGCCGCACTCATGGCGCAGTTTACCGAACGCTCACCATTGATTACGCAGTTGGCGCAAAAATAGAAAGAGGGATTGCGGGCTATCCAGGCGCGCATCGGTAAAGCGCTGCCCTAAATCCGCTCGCAAACCGGGCTCCTGCAGCCTCAGGAAAGCGTTCAACTGACGCTCCTGCCCCAGGGTGGTGACCTTCGCCCCCTCCAGGTAGCCCGCCGGATTCTGACGCAGGCCCTGCAACCAGGCGCGAATCTGTGTATTGGAGGGCTCGTACTCAGCACAAAACTCCAGATTGTTCTGTAAGTAGTCATGGCCGGGATAAAGCAGGACAGCATCGTCCAGTACCTGATAACACTGCTGGATACTGGTATATAATACTTGCGGATCGCCGCCATTGTAACAATTGCCTACTCCGGCATTAAACAGTGTATCGCCGCTAAAAACCGCCCTGGCAACTCCATTTTCTTGTAGCAACAGACTCAGATGGGCCATTGTATGCCCGGGCGTATGCAACACCTTGAGACTGGCGTCTCCCAACTGGACTTTTTGCTGGTCCGCCAGTGTGGTCTGGCAACCGGGCACCAGGTGAGCCGCAGCCGGATGGGCATACACCGGCACCTTTTTATATTCCAATAGTCCGGCATTGCCACAGGTATGATCATGATGCTCATGGGTATTCAAAATACCGCGCAAATGAAGCCCTTCTGACTCCAGCAGTGTGATCAAAGGGCCAGCGTCATAGGGATCAATGACGAGACAATCACCGGTTCCAGAATCAATCGCTACATAACAAAAGTTTCGTAAAGGGCTTTGCGTGTACAGTTGGCGAACGATAATCATACGCACAGATTGCGCCCTTTGCAGACATTGACAAGTACTTGCCAAGTGGAATAGACACCCAACGGGCTTTTCTTAATCTGGGCCCATGCCCGGCCGCAAAATCCTGCTGATCCAGACCGCCTTCATCGGAGATGTGGTGCTGACCACACCGGCCATTCGAGCCATTAAACACCATTTTCCGGACGATGAGCTCAGCGTGCTGATCAAACCGGAGTCACTCGGCATACTGGCAAATCATCCCGACTTGCACCAGGTGCTGGTGATCGATAAAAAAGGACGCCACAAAGGACCCCGGGGCATGGCGCATTTAATCCGGCAAATCCGTGAGCAGCGCTTTGATCTCTTGCTCAGCCCGCACCAGTCTCACCGCTCAGCCTTGATTGCCTGGCGCTCAAAAATTCCGATGCGCATCGGCTACAAAGGCTCGGGTTTTGCGCGCCTGGCCTGGAAGCGCCAACTGATCCGGGATCCAGGCAAAGCGGAAATCGAGCGGTTGCTGGATTTTGTCGACCAGGCACTGGGAACCAATTCCGCTTCCTTGTCACGCCAGCCGGAGCTGCATATTGATCCGGGTGAACAACAAAAAGTACGCGCCCTTTGTACCGAGCTGGGTGTCCACCGACCCGTGCTGATCGCACCTTCCTCGGTATGGGCCACCAAACGCTGGACCACCGGCGGTTTTGCAGAGCTTTGTCGATTGATCACGAGCGAATTGCGTCAGCCAGTGCTTTTAATTGGATCGCCGAGCGACGAAGCCATTGCTGCAAACATTATATTACTGTTGGAAAAACTCTACCCGCCGGCAGTCCGCGCGATGGTGCATAACATTTGTGGCCGGACCAGCCTGGCCGGTCTCTACGCGTTAATGCAATCCAGTTCCATGCTGATCTCCAACGACTCGGCTCCGGTGCATTTTGGATGCGCAGCCGGCATTCCGGTGGTGGCCATTTTCGGAGCGACTACACCGTCCCTGGGATACGCGCCAATCACTGCGAACAGCCGCATCGCCGAACGCACAGATTTGGCCTGCCGACCCTGCGGAACACACGGAGCCGAACGCTGCCCCCGGAAGCATTTTGAATGCATGCGCGGCCTGGAGGCCGAGAGTGTGATGCAAGCCGTGCGCGATCTATGGCCGGGCTAAAGGCCGGCTCTTGCCAGGCTTGATCTAGTAACTGCCCGGCAGGCGGGAGGAATAATTCTGCCAATCAACCTTGTGACGACGATCGCGGCAATAACGGCACATCAGATCCATGAACACTGATCGTTCTACCAGTCGCGCGCCCAGGCTTTCCAGATGATCTGTGTGAAGCTGGCAGTCGATACAGGCGAAACCGGATGCTTGCAAAAAGGCGACCAGACCGATGAAGGCCGCTTTGCTTGCATTGGTCCGACGGCTAAACATGGACTCACCAAAAAAGAAACGATCAATCGCGACACCATAAAGTCCGCCAAGCAGTTCACCGGACTGCCATAGTTCTGCACTATGAGCCCAGTCTTGTTGATGCAAACGAACATAGGCTGCTATCATCTCCGGCCCAATCCAGGTGCCCGATTGTTGTTCACGCGGGGCAGCACATGCGTGTATCACCTGTTCAAAAGCGCTATCCAGTTTGAATTCAAGATTCCTGGTTCGCATGAATTTCCGCATACTGCGGGAAATATGCAACTCGGCGGGCAACAGAATCATGCGCGGATCGGGCGACCACCACAAGATCGGGTCTCCGGGCCCGAACCACGGGAAGATCCCGCTTTGATAGGCGTTTAATAATCGCGCAACCTCCAGATCGCCTCCGGCAGCTAAAAGACCGTCGGGCTGCCGCTCTGCGAGTTCAACCGGTGGAAAGGGATCCTCGGCTGTGGGACCCAGTACAAAAACCATTGCCTCGCCCAAATGAGTCTGATCGAACTGCAGGTCAAGCATAGTCCGGCGTAATGCATACTGCCGGGCAAACGGTTGTACAAGTTGACAGTCAAAACCAGTCTGGAACGGCGAGCCTTTAATTGATGAACTTACTAGTCCGCATTCTGATAAATCTAACAGAATACAGTCTTTCGTTGCCCAATGGAAAAAACCGTCGACAGAGGGTTTCATTCCCGCTTTTTGCTATTGATGGAATACAGTAGTCTGACAGTTCTAAAACGCGTACCAGTTCCCGGGCGCCGATCCAGGCTGAGCCGGGGTCACATTCTTTGGTTCCAGGCAAAGCTTTTCAAACATACCCTGGTCCTGACCCTGTTTATCGGAATGTCATTCTTTGCCAACAACCGCGATTTATATGCGACGGATCCACAGTCCTGGTCCCTGTTTGCATCCCGGGGCAATCGCATTGACTGGTCCGCGCTCACGCAACAGGCGGCCAGCGCAGAAGTGGTGCTTTTTGGCGAACTGCACAACAATCCAGTCGCTCACTGGTTGCAGCTGCAGTTGATGCAGAGTCTGGTGCTGAGTGGCAAAACGCAAACCACGGTGAGACAAAATCAATGGTGCCTTGGTCTTGAAATGTTTAGCACGGATCAGAACGCGGTATTGGCAGAGTGGAGCAAAAATCTGATCAATGATAACAGCCTGGAAAATGACATTCGCCTGTGGCCCAATTATAAAACGGACTATCAACCGCTTTTGCATTTTGCACGCTCCAGGAATTTTTGTATCTTTGGCAGCAATGCTCCCCGGCGCTATGCTAATCTGGTGGCCCGCAAGGGTTTCGACGCGCTTGCAGACCTGCCGCGTGAGGCACTCCCATGGTTACCGCGTTTGCCCATAGACTTTGATCCGGAAATACCGTCTTACAAGCGCATGCAGCAAATGAAATCCGCTGCCCACGGTTCGCATGGCCTGCCCTGGCTTGCTCAGGCCCAGGCGCTCAAAGACGCTACCATGGCCTGGCAGATTCGAAGGCGCATCATTGCGAATCAGCGAGTATTGCATATCAATGGTCGTTATCATTCCGACAATCAGGAGGGAATTGTCTGGTATTTGAAACGCATGCGACCGGACACGCAGATGATCACCATCAGTACAGCCACGCAAAGCGATGTATCTACCCTGCAACCAACAAATTACGATTTGGCCGACTATATCATCATAGTCGATGAGAGCTTTCCGGGCAGCTACTAGCCGGTGGCCAGCGGCCGGATCTGCTCCATCAGCTTGTCGCCAATATAGAGCCGCTTGTGGTCAGCTTACAGCGGTGCCATCGGCAGAGACTTTCTCCAATATATTGTTTGCCAACCAAAAAACCGATCAGAAGCAAATTGCAGCATACCTGCTCAGGTTTTTAAGCAGCGGTGTTGACGTTTAGCCCAAGCTTGCTTGATTAAGAGCCAATACGCGGAGGTGCCCATGCAAACTGAGGCCAGGACAAATTTTTTTATTAACCGGGAAAGCGCCAGCGGACTGTTGCTTTTCGCAGCGGCACTGCTGGCCGTGCTTTGGGCCAACTCTGCCTGGGCCGACAGCTATACAGCCCTTTGGCAAAGCGAATTCGGGCTGCAATTTGCAAACTGGAGCCTGCAAAAACCGCTAGTCCTGTGGATCAACGACGGCCTGATGGCAATTTTCTTTTTTGTTGTTGGTTTGGAAATCAAACGCGAGTTAATGGTCGGCGAGCTTTCCAGCCTGAAAATGGCGTCATTGCCGATCGCTGCCGCTATTGGGGGCATGCTGGTACCCGCCATACTGTATATTGCTTTCAATCTGGATGGTCCCGGGATGCAGGGCTGGGGCATACCCATGGCAACCGACATCGCCTTTTCACTGGGCGTTTTGGCATTGCTGGGCACGCGCGCTCACCCGGCGCTCAAATTGTTTTTAACCGCCCTCGCTATAGTTGATGACCTGGGCGCTGTTCTAGTGATCGCTTTTTTCTACACAGCATCGCTGCAAACAAGTTACCTTTTGATCAGTTTGGCAATCCTGGCGCTGCTCGCCTTGCTCGCCCGGTTTGGCTTGCGATCCCTGGCGGTCTTTGTCTTTTTTGGAATCGTGAGCTGGTTTTTTATGCTCAAATCCGGAGTGCATGCCACCATCGCAGGAGTCCTGTTAGCCTTTGTCATTCCGATTCGAACCCTGGTAAATACGGATACATTCGTTGAAAGGATGCAAAAGCATATTACTGAATTTGCCAGTTCCGGTCCGAGGGGCACGCATATTCTAAAAAACCCCCGCCGACAGGCTGCATTGCATGAGATTCACACCACCAGCGCCCGAATGGAGACCCCGCTCGAGCGGATGGAACATGCGCTTTTGCCATGGGTCAGTTTTGGAATCATGCCCATATTTGCGCTGGCCAATGCCGGTGTCAGTCTGCAATCCAGCAGCGGACTTGACTCTGTTGTCGGTGACTCCATTTTTTTGGGGGTCCTTGCGGGACTATTGATCGGCAAACCACTGGGTATTACCCTCTTTAGCTGGCTGGCAATTCGCTTGCGCATCGCTGCAATGCCGGAAAGCGTCCGGATCAAGCATCTGGCTGCCACGGGTATGTTGGCCGGCATCGGTTTTACCATGTCGCTCTTTATTGCCAACCTGGCCTTTGGCACCGATCCAGGCCTGGACGTTGCCCGACTAGCCATCCTGGCAGCGTCCAGCCTGGCGGGAATTGCAGGCGCCGGGCTCCTGTTCTGGTTTGGGGCTTCACGGTCCAAAAACCAGCGTTAAATCCTGACTGTGCTCCAGGCAGCGTTCAAGTCCAGGCTCAAATCCGGGCTCTGATCGCTGCCGCTATGGATTCAAATTCAGCTGCATCCAGATCTAACCGGGGACCGCTAAAAGACAGGTCGGCAATTGAATCCAGCGGTATCAGATGGATATGCACATGCGGCACTTCGAGTCCCACCACGGCCACTCCGATACGCATACACGGAATTGCCTGACGCTGCGCTCGCGCCACTTTCCCGGCAAAGACATGCAGATCCGCAAGTGCCTGATCATCCAGATCAAAAATATAATCCACTTCATTCTTGGGAATCACCAAACAATGCCCGCGCTTCACCGGGCGCACATCCAGGAAGGCCAGGTGACGCTCATCCTCAGCCACTTGATAGCAGGGGATTTCTCCCTTGATGATTTTACTAAAGATTGTAGTCATACCATCAAAGACTACACAGGCTGCTGGTCTGTCGCCAATTTTCTCGTTTTGCTGCGCGCATTTGAAACCGGATCCTGATCGGTGGTTCCTGTTGCGCGGATTTCAAAAAGCCGGGGTTGATGCGGACTTGCCGAGCCCATTCGTCTGTGCCTGACAAGCACCTCATCACCCGCGCGCCAATTCTGGCTAACGAATTTGATTCACAACATATTCTGCCAGAGCCGGGGCGGAAGTCAATCCCGGGCTCTCGATGCCCAGCAAGTGCATGCTGCAACCGGCTGCATGTGTGCGCGTCTCGATTACGAAATCTTTGACTGGCTGGTCTTGATGGAACAAGCGCGGTCGCAGCCCGCTATAGCCGGGATGCAAATCGGCGGTTGTATAAAAATCTGTAATGTGCTGCAGTGATTCGAAGAACTCGCGCGGATCGGCGCTAATCCGATAATCCGCCTTATGCTCTGCCCAGATCGAATTGGGACCGGCATAGGCCTCGCCGTTTAACTGAAAAGTATAATGGACACCCAAAGCCGTACTACCTGGATCCGGCGGCAAGGGATACACCAGAGTCTGGACCGGTAATCGACGGCTCAGGCGGTAATACTCCCCACGATTGGGTTTGATAGTATACTGATTCAATCCGCACAAATGCGCAATCTCGTCTGATTGCAAACCAGCCGCGTTGATAATCGTTGTCGCCTGGATGGTCTCACGACCGGTCCGGGATTCTAATATGACTTCAGTCCCGGATGGATTAATGTCAATCAGCCGCCGGCCCGGCAAAAAAATCGCGCCCGCCTCTTCGGCCGCAACCTGCACCGCTTTCAGATAGCGCGGCACATCCACTACACCGGTCTGATTGGATAGCAAGGCCAGATGGCCCTTGACGCTTTGGTACTTGCGTCCCGGCTCGGCACATAATTCCAGCCCTTCAGCTCCACATGCCAGGGCATTATGCATCAGGTTGTGGACACGTTCCACTGCTCGATCGCGCCAGACCGCTTGTTCCGCATCGGTCAAACCTTGCGGCGGACTACCACTCGTCACCAGTTTGCCGCATATTTCATAGGGCACTTGCCTTTGCTGAAAAAAATCAAGCGCCATAGTATAGCCCCGCCGGCAAAAACGGGCCTTGTACGAGTCTGGCTGATAATACAAACCAGCATGCAAGACTCCGGAATTGCGTCCGCTGATTCCATCACCACTTTGTGTATTCTGATCACATATGGCTGTCACCAGACCGGCCCGCGCCGCCTGTAACGCAATCCAGCTGCCCACGATCCCGGCGCCGATAATGAACACGTCCAGCATTAGCTTTAAAAGACCTCTTCCAGGACGTAGAACATCAATTTATCAGTTCCAAACATAATTCGCGACCCTGAAATGACGGGCGCGCTTAAAATCGCACCTTCCACGTCCATCTCCCAAAGGATGTTGCCCGAACGCGCAGACAAACAAATCAAGCGCGGTGCCACCGTCTGATCATCTTCATCTTGAATGGCCGAGCCATGGATTCCCAAATAGACCCGATCGCCGGCAATCGTCGGCGCGCTGGAAGTGGGATACTCAAAACGGCGTGTCCAGGCTTCGCTGCCGCTGCTGACATCGAAGGCCCGCACAAGCGCATCGCCGCTGGTGTAGATGGCCGTATCCCCATACAAGGCCGGCGCCATATAATCTAGCAAATAAACATGTCTGCGAAAATAGTTATTATAATTGCGATTCATGTAAGGACCAGGTTCAAAGCGCCGTTCCACTTCCCAGGCACTGCTGCCGTCCCTTCGATCCGCAGCATAAAAATGCAACAAGGATCCGTCGCTGGTAAAGAAATTGCTGCCATAGTAGACCCGGTCATCATCCAGAGCCGGAAAGGAATACCAGAGCGGATAGGGAGCCGTTACATCCACCTCCCATAAAAATTTGCGAGCTTCAATATCGAAGGCTCCGAATCCGCGCCCCTGAGGGGCCCAATACAGCACTCCGTCGAATTCCTGAAACGTATGATGTGACCAAACCGGGTTCGGAATTCGATATTCAACGGGAGGCTGGCTACCCTCAGGCACATTGGACACATCCAAAAAGAAAGTCGCTCCCTGATCGGAGGTAAAGATTACGCTGTCTTTGTACCGTAGTATCAGGCTTTGGATGGTATTGCCGGTTCGAAATCGCCAGCGCTCCTTGCCGGTTTTGAGATCCACAGCGTATGCATAAGTATCATTCGAACCAAAGTAGACCGTGTCTTTGTCGGCATACGGGATGGAATTCACGCGACCACGGGTCTGGAAAATCCAGCGCATAAAACCGGTACGCGTGTCCATGGCATAAAAATTGCCGTCTGTGGATCCAAAGTAGAGAATATCATCTATTACCAGTGGTGGATTAAAGGCCCGGGCCTCCTTTTCTTTCAGATTTTCCTGTAAACGCAGCTTCCAGCGCATGCCCAGCGGTGGGTAGAGGGCATTGGACGTGTAACCGGCGCCATTCTGTCCGCGAAATTGCAACCAGTTCACGTCAGGATGACAGGCGCCAGGACTGGCCAGCGCAAGCACCCCCAAAAGAAGCCGACATGGCCAATTATTTATTCTGAACCTGCTTGCGTGTAGCATATTTGTAAACATTTTTTAGTAATACAGTGACCGCAAACTGAGATTGCGCCGCACCAAAGACCAAAACCCGGCTTTCTTTACCTGGCGCCGCGTATCTTGCCAACTGCGATGAAATTGTGCTGCCCGCTCCTGCCTTTCTCCTGCAGCGTAGATTTCACGAAACCGCAACTCGGCGTACAGCTTGCCGAACTGGCGCAGACTTTCGTGTTGCACGGCATATTCCAGGGGTGTCAGGTGGGGACCTTTGACGGCATAGCCATCCCTGGCCATTTGCATCAGCAACAGCATTAAATAGGCCCGCAAACCCTGTTTACTACTAGTGCCCTTTCGTAAATGAAAATACAGGTGGCGGCTCCAGCTAAAAGTATACAGGGCAAACAGGATTAGAAAAAGGGCCGCAAGGATCATGCGCAGGGCAGTGCGCCAGGGAAATTGCCATGCATCCTTTTTTTTCTCCGTCTTCTTTTTAATCATGGGAATGACGACATCCATTTTATTCGGATTGAATTCAGCCTGCGGCTTGATCGCATAAGCAGTGCTTTCAAAATCAATCCAGCCAAAACCCGGCAGCCAGATTTGAGGCCAGGCATGACGGTGGGATGTCGTGACCAGATATAGCTCTTCCAGTTTAAACTTTTGCAAGGCTTCAATCTCTTTTTGCAGGTGCTTGAGACCGCCCCGATGATAGCGTGTTTGCAAATCGGTTGAAGCCAGATAGCCATGCACCAAACGGGCGGGCAAGCCGTTCAGACGCGCCAATAAAACAGTGCTATTAGCAAATTCCGTGCAGTCGCCTTCTTTGGTATCCAGAAGGAAACTGGTCATGTGGGACGGGCTACTGTCCTCGCTGAATCCCATCTTGTACTGGTGCTTCTGGTAGCCCTTGAGAATCTTTTCAATGATCGCAAACGGTTTGTCATCTTTTTTCAATTGTAGACCGTGATTGTATTTTTCCAGGCGGCTGCGCACAGCGGGTTCCAGATTCAGTTCCAGCCAATAGGATTGGCGCTCCTTTTCACGCTCGCTCAAGGGTCGCACGAGCTGCCAATCCGCGGGCGCGCTTAGACTGAAGCGCGAAACAACATTCCACGAGTAGCTGAAAGGCTCATAGTCGGCATTGAGAATTGTAGGCTGCAACTCATAGGGCCGATAGGCCAGGGCCCGCTCGGATTCGGTGGACAAGAAGAAATTGGAAACCGGGCTGCGCTTGTCATCTAACGAACTGATTTGATCACGCCAGGTCTCAAGCAGTTTGCGGCGGGCCAGTTCATTCAGGGGTTCATATTCCACCGGTGTTGGCAGCAGTCCTTTTTCGGGATCCAGTTTCCCCAGGTACTCGCGAGCGGCATACACCGGCTGCACCGGACTGGCGATCACCATCACCGCAAATTGTTTGCCCTCGGCACCGGCCATTTGTTGGCGATTATTCCATTGATCGGCGGGAATCCCTTCCAGGCGTTGCTTGTCCTTGTCCTTGCTTTGATCCCCGGACTGGCCTTGATCCTGTTTTTGATCATTGCCTTGCTCCTTGCCCTGGCCGGACTCCTTGCCCTGGCCGCCTTGCCCTTCCTGATCTCCGGGTTTTTGGCCTTCACCACCCTGGTTTTGATTCTGCTTTTGATTGCCCGAATCATTTTGCTTGTTGCCCTGACCGCCCTCACGGTCCTGACCTTCCTTGCCAGACTGGCCACCGCCGCGGTGTTCATCGGGGCGCTGGCCCTGTTCCGGCACATCGCCTTGATCTTCCGAGCCGCCGCCTTTCTGGCGGTCTGAGGGGTATTTTTTTTCGCCATCGCCTAGCGGCAGGCCATTGCCCTCCTGGGGTGGCTGACCTCCGCGCTGCCCTTGACCCTCCGCGTTTTCATCCAGCTGCTGCCCCCTGGGCGGGGGTTCATCATCCAGCTCCGTTTCCAGCGGATCATGCTTGAAGAAGCTGGCAGGCAGCGCAAAGGATACGATCAGAAAAAGAGGCACAGCGATCAAAGCAAAAACAATCAATTCGCGGCGACGCTTGCCCGAACTGGCCTTATCCCGGGCAAAGGCCACTAAATATAAGACAATGGAATGGATTAAAAAGCTTAATACAGTTAAAAACAGGACGAAATGGATCCATTGACCGCTGGCGTTGACTACTTCCTCGGATGACCTGGTAAAATTCAGGATAGTGAAATAAACAAAAGCAAAGATAAACAGTTCCAGCACCGCCAGGTTGCGACCACGACTGCCGCTAAAGACCAGCCAGGTCCAGACATAAGACAACACCGATGCAAATGTAAACTGGAGAACATTGTGTAACGCAAATTCACTAAAAAACAAAATTACAAAAAAAAGGACCCCGAAGGCCGTCAAGGGGGCAACCCAAAATCGGCGTGTCCGTCGGTAAGACAAAAACCAGGCAATCAACATCATCACCGGCACCAGAAAAAACCAGGTCACTTTTGCTGTTTTATCATATTGAACAGCAATGGCCGCCGGCAGCATGTAGGGCACGCAAGCCATCAACAAATACAAACACAAGCGCGTAAAAAAAAGAATTGCATGCATCGCCCAGGATCCCCCTTATAAAATAGTCACTTTCAATTTTTCTTCGACCAATTGTCCGCCACCATGAACGCCACTGCGTCCGGCTGTTTTTGTGCGCCGCCAGAGCCACATCCCGGGCAATGGTAGCGCTCCTTGCTCGTAGGGCAAGAAACGGATGTGACGAGCCACAGATTTTTTGCCCGGCGCAGTCCGAAAAACATTACAGACCACAGCCCCGTCTGATGCCAGGCTATGATCCAGACCGTGATCGAAGGCCGTTGTAAAGATGAACTTTTCCTGGGCTGGCGCGACCGCATGATCAAAACTGATATCATTGGTGTACTGGATATCTCCCAAATGACGGGCAAAGTCAGCTATGTCCTGCTCATCCTCCAGGAGTAGCACCTCGCTAGCGGTAAAGACCTGAAATTTGTAGTCCGGATGCTCGGCATGCACCTGCCATAAAAAGGACAAAAGCCAGCTTTTGATATAATTGAGGTGCACAATGCTGACGGGACCATCCTGGTGATGCATACCGAAGTGGCGCAGTTCGACATGCAAAAGGCGCGATTCCTCCGGGGATTTGGGTGATATCTTGGTGATCAGTTCCTTCAGGCGAAAGGAGGCCTTCCAGTTGATATCCTTGAGACGATCACCGGGTATATACTCGCGCATATAATACTTTTCTTCATCAGAATTGAGCATACGGTGAGAGCTTTCCATCCGGGCGCTATTACGAAATACGATATTCAGACGGCTGGGAAATGCCGGCGGTTCGACTACAAACTGACGAACCTGGACCGGGGCGACGCGGGCCCGGGTCAGTCCAAAGACATCCCGGACCATCAAGCGTCCGCGCAAATCCAGCATACCGCACACTGGAGTATAAAAAGGCAAAAAAATGCCCCCGGCCCTGGTAGCGACACCCTCCCCGCGAATATATAAATAAGCTTCCCGGCCAGCCTGTTGACGGCCATGGATACGAAAATGCAGACGCAGAAAATAAAAAATACCAAATTCCCCGGTACCAATCTCGAAACCGCCACCGCTGTGACGGGAGACCAGACTTTGACTGGCCTTCCAGACAATATCCGGATCCCCTAATCGAAAGGCCTGCAAACGACAGACAAAAAGCAGAGCGGTCAGGATTACAAAGGCGAGCAAGGCCAGCATTTGGGCATAGAGATTATCAGCGGCGTAGGCCAGTCCGGTTAACCATATTACGCAAGCAAACAGTAGAGAGCCCGCAAAACTAAAGGGATACCAATACTCCAGCCAGCGCAGCACGCGCGAGCGATCGAGCCAGGATTGGTAAATACTGCGCAATGCTAGCCTCTTGTTTCCTGGAAGCGCGAACCTGAAACAGTTCCAATCAAACCTTGACCTCGCGCACGATATGCGCCAGCACGTCATGTGGTGAAGCCGATGGATCCTCGAGCTCCAGTCGGTGCGCGAAGGTTGCTGGAATTAATTCTTTGACCAGATCAATACTGGCATAGTTGGCGCCACGCACCAAAGCGAGGGCGCGCGCCATACGCGACATCTTGATCCCGGAGCGCGGACTACAGCCGGTGATTACACCCGGGAAATTACGTGTCTTGCGGATCAAGCTGACGATATAACGGACCACGTCGGTATGGATACTGACTTCATCCACCAGCTTCATCCAGGCCAGCAGTTCCCCCTTTTCGGCAACCGGGCCAAAAGCCTGCCAGGAGTTCTCCTTGCCATGTTTTTCAATAATCTCGACCTCCAGTTCTTCGGGCGGATAACCCATTGAAAGCTGAATCATAAAACGGTCTAGCTGAGGGGCGGGCAGCGGAAATAGATGCGCGCCCTTCAGGTTCATGGTCGAAATGATGAAAAAAGGATCCGCCAGATGATAATTATTACCTTCCACGCTGACCATCTGTTCCTCCATGGCCTGGAAAAAAGCGCCCTGGGTTTTGGGTGTCAGCATATTGATTTCATCGCATAGCAAGAAATGTGCAAATAGGGGCCCGCGATTAAAGATATAATTGCCAGTCTGCATATCAAAGCGGTTAAAGCCCATAATATCCTGAGGCAAGAGGTCAACCGTGCACTGAATACGATTAAAGTTGTCGATCTCGATGGATTCACTGGTTTTGGTAGCCGCCCCCCAGTCAATCGAACCGGCCAGGGCTCTGGCCAGGGAGGTCTTGCCCACACCGTGCGAATCTGCCAGCATCACATGTCCGCCGGCAATCTTGGCTGCCAGGATGTATTCCAGTTTAAAGCGATCAATGGTAATCACTGTCTGGATATTTTCGATCACTCGTTGTATGCCCTGACTGGCTGTCTCTATGTACTCACTGATGTTGCTCATCGATGGCGGCTCCTTTGGACTCGGAATACATCCAATTCCAGGCTATTCTTGCGGCAAGGCTTTTCGCGACTCGCGTGCCAGGCTGCGATCCCTTTCCTGTAGCCAGGCCTGCATGCGCTGGCGAAATTCGAGCAAAGCTGCCTCGTATTCCGCAAGGGGGCGCTGCCGGCTATGCGGATTTTTCCAGTCCAATGCAAAGGAGCGCGACAAGGATTGCTGCTCCTCAAGCATCAAGCGTAAAAGTCCGCGCGAAAAACGATCGCGTAACACGAGTTGGCTGCGACTGTCAGCGTGGATCAGCACATGTGCCAATGTATTGATACTGTTTTTGGCGATCATTTGATCCAGATCGCGGCCCGACCACTGCCTGATGCCGGACAGGGGGGGCAATAGCGGTCGCGTGTTGGACGGGCCCTTTGAGGAGCGTCCCAACTGCTCAAACAAGGCCAGCGAGTTCGCGTCGGCCGGCGGATCGATCCATTGCAGAAATTCGGCCAGACTATGGGCCGATTGCAGGGCCCGATTTAAATTCAGCTCGGAACTAAAAAGGAGGCCCTGAATTCTTTCTTTTGGTGTCCGCTCGCAGCGGGATCCAGGCGGGTCTTCGGCGCCAGAATTGTCGGCCGCATCCGCCAGGGATGCTGCCAATGGATCCATCAAGAAGGGCGCCGTTGCGATCAAGACCGAAATCTGATCTGATTCAATGCGAAACAGGGACGAGTTGGTTTTCGAAAGCTCCCACTGACGCGTCTTTTTGACGCTGCCGCGGGCTGCCTTTCGGGTAACCAGCAACCTGGCCAGGGCAGTGCGATTGGCCTGGATCGCCTGATCCAGCTGTCCTTCCAGTTCAGAGCGACTGACAGCTTGCGGTTTGGTTTTGCGCTTGCGCCGGAAACGCTCGAACAAGGGCTTACTTCAGTTTGTACTTTTTCTTGAAGCGATCCACGCGACCAGCCGAGTCGACGATCTTTTGTGTGCCGGTGTAAAAAGGATGACAGCTTGAGCAAATCTCGACGCTGATTTCCTTTCGGGTGGATTTAGTCTGGAAAGTGGCTCCACAGGCGCATTTGATCTCTACTGCATGATATTCGGGATGGATTCCTGTTTTCATTACCTTTACCTACCGCCTGTGGGGGTCAGAATTTGGACTCTAACTAGCTTGTCAAGCCGTTCATCAGGACGGCATATTCATGGAAGCCAGAAATTCGGCATTGGTTTTTTTCGTACGCATACGATCCAGAATCAGCTCCATCGATTCCGTGGGCGACATGGGCGAAAGCGCCTTGCGCAAGACAAAAACCTTGGCCAACACATCCGGCTCCAATAGCAACTCCTCGCGTCGGGTGCCGGATTTATTAATATCAATAGCGGGAAAGATGCGCTTGTCCGAGAGGCGGCGATCGAGCACGATTTCCATATTGCCCGTGCCCTTGAACTCCTCAAAGATCACTTCATCCATCTTGGATCCGGTTTCCACCAATGCGGTCGCCAGAATGGTCAATGAGCCGCCGTTCTCAATATTGCGGGCCGCGCCAAAGAATCGCTTGGGCTTATGCAGGGCATTGGAATCTACACCCCCGGAAAGAATCTTGCCGGAGGTCGGAATGACCTGATTGTAGGCCCGAGCCAGACGGGTAATCGAATCCAGTAAAATGACCACATCGCGCCCGTGCTCGACCTGGCGCTTCGCCTTTTCAATCACCATTTCGGCGACCTGCACATGGCGCGAAGCTGGCTCGTCAAATGTCGAGGAGATGACCTCTCCTTTGACATTGCGATCCATGTCTGTAACTTCCTCCGGTCGTTCATCAATCAGTAGCACCATCAATACGACATCCGGATGATTGCGGGTAATCGCATTGGCGATGTGCTGCATCAGGATCGTCTTGCCTGTGCGCGGCGGAGCGACGATCAAACCGCGCTGGCCCTTGCCAATCGGCGTCAACAGATCAATAATGCGCGTATCCAGACTGGATGGATCCCACTCCATATGCAGCCGCTCATCCGGATACAGGGGGGTCAGGTTATCAAACAGAATTCGTTTCTGGGCCACGTCGGGGCTTTCGCCGTTGACCGTATCGACGCGCAGCATGGCAAAAAAGCGTTCCCCCTCGCGCGGCGGTCGAATCTGGCCGGTAATGGTATCACCGGTGCGCAGCCCGAACAGACGGATCTGCGACGGGGACACATAGATATCATCCGGGCCCGATAAATAGTTGTAATTCGCGCTGCGCAAAAAGCCATAGCCTTCCTGTAGCTTGGCCATTGTACCCGAAGCGAAAACAACGCCATTGCGTTGCGACTGGGTTTGCAGAATTAAAAAAATCAGATTTTGTTTTTTCTGGCCGGTGAAATTATCCACACCCATTTCTTCCGCCAGGGCAGTTAACTCCTCCATGGGTTTGAGCTTCAACTCGGTCAGGTCGATGGGATCCGGGACCGGCCCATCGTAATCAGCCTGCAAAGCCAACAGCTCGGCATCCAGTTCCGCTGAATCTTCTTGCGGCAGGTTGCCCTTTCGTCGATGATTACCGCGTCCCCCGCCGGTCTTGCGGCGAATCGGCGGCTTGCTGTTGCTAGATGCCGTGCCTTCATTTACAACGACTGTTTCCATTGGCGTTTCATCCATTTTTGAGACTGCTTTCTTGCGCGTCTTTTTGCGTGTTGCCATATTTACTCCTGATAATAGTAAGATAAAAGGGCTTGTGTTATGTGTATCCGGTTGCCCTGCCGAGCTGCAAATTGCTGCGAATCATTAGCAGCACGAACAGTACCTTGACTCTTTCAGACGGCCCATATAAGCCCGATCTTCAGTAGCTGTGAACAGGGAGTTCCAGTAGGCAGCGCTTACAATTTCCACCAATCCGACCGGATGCAGATCCCGGCTTATGATTGGCCCGTTAAAAACAAAGTATTCTCCAAAATTTATAAAGTCAAGTAAAATGGCTTTAGAAGCGCATATATTTGCGCGGGTTGACGGGACGACCGTTACGAATGATTTCAAAGTGCAAATGCGGTCCGGTGGAAGTGCCGGTATTACCGCTGACCGCGATGCCCTGTCCCATTTTCACAAACTGGCCGGAGCGCACCTTGATGCGGCTCAAGTGCGCATATAATGTTTTAAATCCGTTTTCATGCAGGATCACAACAGCATTGCCATAACTGCCCAGCCAACCAGCATAGGTAATCTTGCCATCCCGGGCGGCGCGCACTGAACTATACGCTATCCCGATATCCACACCGGCGTGCAAGTGTCGGCGGGCCGGATTAAAGGGGTGACGCCGCCAGCCAAAACCGGAGGTGAATCGACCGCCCGCTACGGGTCGCATCCAGCGGATGGGCGGCGCCGGGATTTTGGCATTGGGTAGAAAAATGCGATCACCGGGTTCGATGATATCCAGGTCGGCCAGATCCGGATTATCGCGCGCGATTGCGGCCATTTTAACGCTATAGTGGTCGGCCACATGCGCCAGGGTATCGCCGGCCTTGAAGCGATAGACCAGCCCTGGTCGGTCCGGAATCTGCAAGATCATTCCGGTGCTGAGTACGGTAGTGATTTTAATACCCGACGAGGCAGCAATTATACTGGCGGGCACCCGCTTGTTCAAGGCGATGCTACTCAGGGTATCACCCTCTTTGACTGTATAGTTTACGATTTTAACCTTACCCTGACGGGGGGTTTCGGTGTTTTCATCGACCTGGTACAGCTGCACCTTGATTTGATCGGATTTATCATGCAGCTCGGCTATGCGCCCCTCTGATTCCAGTTTCATCAGCTCACGGGTTTCAACCACCGGATCTGCGCCGCTTTTGGTGGAAAAGAGGCTAATGACTGTGGAAGCGATCAGACAGATGGCTAGAAAGCCGAAACCGCGATTGCGGTATTTTTTGCGGGCCAGCTCAATCTTGCCCACCACTGGATAGCCACGGCCCGGGAAACTATAGATAAAAGTCCCGCCGCCCATATGCATGAGCGCAAAGCGACCCTTGATATCAAGGATGCGACGACTTTTGTTGTTTTTGAAGCGACGGTGATACATGCAAGTTAGTTCGTTTTTTTACATCACAAACAAAGACAGCTGATATTACCTGATTTATGATCAGACCGATTTTGACCAGCTTTTTTTAGTATCGTCCAGCCCTGGCCGGGCGTGCAGGCTTTTTCCGGACTATTTTGGACTCATATTCAGGCTGCCGTAGGATTCCTCGACCACCTTCTTGGGATCCTTTTTCAGGCCGCCGGTGATTTGAATGGTGCCCCGGGCGACAACCCCTTCGGCAATACTCAGGCTGGGAGCATTGATGTCACCCAGCAGCTTGCAATTTTTTTCCAGGCGCACCTCGTTTTCGGCGTAAATATTGCCAATCATGGTACCGGCGATCACAACCTCGCGCGCGCGAATATTGGTCTTGATTTTACCGGTTTCTCCGACCACCAGAGCATCCTCAGTCTTGATTTCGCCCTCAAATTTGCCATCAATACGTAAAGATCCGGAGATATAGAACTTGCCCTCAAAAATACTGCCGGGGCCAATGACACTGTTCATATTCTCGTTACGGATCGCCATGGAATCAGCAAATTTGGTCGGGCGAGGATTGGCAATTCTTTTTCCAAAACACCGGCGGGGATGGGCCAGGCGTATAGTGCAATGCGGGCGATCCCAAAGAAGGCGCTGGCAGATTGTTTAGATGCGGATGATGCTAAGGGTCAAATAGCAGTAATTGATCATCCATGGGTCGTTGAAAAAAAGCTTTTTGATAGCCCGGCGGGCACAAGTGGTAATAAATCTCTCGATACGCTTCCCACAACATGCGCCGATAGTATGGGCGGTCCACCACTATGGTATCCGGTGCATTGCGGATTGTAAGATATTCTTCGGTCGCATAGCGCCGCCGGGGGTCCGGATGCTTTTGGTGCAGAACCACAAAGCGCAGTTTCTCCCCGGGTTGGACTTGAATATGAGCGCTGGTAGCCAATTGGGCCATGCCAAGGGCCGTCGCACTGGCAACCTGATACTCTGTCAGTTGTCGACTACTCTTGCGCTCCACAAGCAACTGCCGCCAGGGGACCTGGTCCTGTTCTATTTTGGACTCTAAACCGAGATACAACTGGTGAATCCGGGCATGACGAAGGGCGATGGCTGTGAGACTATCCGCTTCGCGTAGTAATTCAAGCAGTTGTAGCTGGGCTTGTTTGATGAATGCGGGGGTATCTCGACGACGACTGGCAATACCGCGCAATTTCAGAGATCCGTCCGCCAGACGACCAAAGTAACGGTTCGTAACTGCCAGTTGTGCGTCCTGGCGTGCAGATACAAACACCAGCCAGTCGAAGGCCGCATCCAGGTCCATACGGATGCCTGTAAGCTTGCTAATGGATCGACACAAGTGGGCCAGCGATGTCGGGTCCAGGGGCTCTGATTGCATGCGAGCAGAGGTAGTGGAAGCCTCTTTGTAAATAAACAGGCAATCTGTAATCGCATGCACAACCCTGTAGCCGGCATCCTCTGCCAATTCTTTGGCCTGGAGCAGTTTTTCGCGACCGAAAGCGGTGACGCTCTCGTGACTCTCAATACGACCAAACTTTGCGTTGCGGTAACCCAGGTAACCAAATGCGGTGACCAACATCCATTTTAAACTAACTTGTCTGCTTTGTAGACCGGTGTTCCCGGGAGGATTTCGCTTTATCTTTTCTTTATAATATGCCCGACGCCTTAAAATATGGCGCAAAGCCATACTGACAATCCCCTGCCTCCGATGACAAATGTGATAACCAATCTCGGGGACCTGCCCGGCATGCGGATCGTTTCGACAACAGCTGCAATTGACCGTTTCAGGTGAAATATTGTGCCTGACCATAATGGCAGGATACATCTGATGAAAATCTATTTGAGCGATTTGCTCAAAGGCATTCCCTTTGCGGATATCGGGAATAAAGACCAGGCCCCCCTTGTCAGCCGTCAGTAGTTGTCTGGCTGTACGCGGGCCCTCAACAGCACTCTTTTGCCAGGGCACCAGATAGTCCTGTCGCAAGGCTACGTCGACCTCGATTGCAGTCAGGGCAGCCCCGGTGGAACTACGGGCCAGGCGCTGCACCGGCAAGCGGCTCAATCGGGCCAGCTCGATGATCCCATCCAGGCTGGCTTCTTTATAAACAAAAGAATTCCGGCGATCCAGATGCCAGCGTCCGAACAAGGGAAACGACGGCGCCACATAGATCCAGCTGCCGTAAGTATTGTAACTGGTTCCATGTCCCTGGATGCGTCGGGTGTGCCCTGGACGCTGATCCCGATCCAATGCCAGGGGCACATCAACCCTGCGGGACATCTCTAATAGAGCGGGTAAAATGACCTGGTCGCCCCCTGTGGTAAGCAGAATATCGGGATCAAATTCCAGCAGGATGCGATTCAGGGTCTGAAGGAAAGGTAGCGGTTGATCGGGATGCAATTGCAGGGTTGTTTGTTGAAATCGCAAATACAGGGGATTGGCCGCTGATAAACCTAACCGCAAGGGATGGGTCAAAAAAACCTCCAGAATCCTGAATGCCGGCAAGGACCACCCAGGGCTGCGTAATCGATCCAGACGCTCTATATGCTGCACTCGCAACAGGCCAGGGAGCGTTGTAGACGGATACGCTGTAATCCGCACCCGGCCCATGGGAAAAATTTGATGGTAATTCATATAGGCGGTTGGCAACTCAATGTCCGCATGATACACATCCAGCCGGTTATAGAAATGATATAAAGTAGCCTTTATTTTACGCAAGAGAGATGGTTTGCAAATTTTAAGATCAAGCAGGGCAAGCGGTTGATTGGTATAAAAATGCTTTTTTGTGACCACGCGCGGCGCTTCGGCCAGGGCATCCAGTTCGATTAAGCGCGCCACAAAGCGCCGGGCCACAGCAGCCTCGCCGGAGATATAGATCCGCGGTTGAAATTGATCCTGACAGTGCACACAGCGGCCGGCCGTGTCCAGCACCCAAAGATGAATTTCATCTTCAATATGGTAGACATCGAATAAATAACCCTCAATGATTCTGACCGGGCTCAAGCAAGGACTCCGGCGTCTGTATCAAACGCTGTAGTTCAAGTCGCAACTCATCTATCTGGCTTTGCAGATCGAGCATGATAGCCAGGGCCATGGTATCAAAGGGGTTGGGCTGGGCGGCCATCACCCCGGCAGGGATTTGACGCCGGGCTACGCGCAATATGCGATCAAGGCGCTCCTGATCCGTTTTGGGCAATACCCGTCTTAGCTTTTGTAATCGTTCGATGATAACTGCCACTTGCATGGAGTAAGGCATCAGAGTTCTTCCCATTTTCAGCGCTCCGGATATAATAATCTAGTTTCAATTCAGCGGGGTTTGCATATCGATTGGTGCTTAGATGCCAATGCGCGGCGGCCAGACTACGCATTTCCAGGGCCAGCCTGGCCCAGGCAGGATGCTTGTATTCCTCGCGATCCACCAACAGGAGGACTGTCCCCTGACGACTAATTTGTCGTATAATGGCAAACAGCTTGCGGAGTAGAAACTCGCCTTCGGCTCTGCCAACATCCCGATCAAAGAATTGTTTGCAAGGCGCTAGCAGGCAATGAATCCTGGCCGGCGGATTGGCTGTCAGGGTGGCATCACCGGCTGTCGAAAGGCTCTGGATCACATCCAGGATTTGATAGGGAGTAAAGGCGCGTTGCACCAGGATTTGATCCAGGATTATTTCGGGCCAGATTTGACTGCGCATGGATTCATCCACCAGGGCTTGCACATGAAAGCGCATGGCGCAATCGATGACATGCACCTGAGCGCCGACCCGGGTCAGCGTATGGATCCAGAGCATCGCCAGGGCAAAAACCCCGCGAGATCCCGTCAACAAGGCTGGCTGACGACGATCCCATTGCACTACCGAATCCCGCCAGGCGAGCGGCAGACTTTCCTGGGCAGCAAACCACATGTAGCTATATTTATTTTTGCTATATTTTTGACAAGTTTTTTGTGGATTTTTTCTACCATGCATTGGTCTTCGGTGCATTGATTTGCATGGCAAAGCTGATGATGAAAAAAACCGGCGCTTTTTCTGGCCGACAGCCTTGATCGAGCCCGCCAGGCGCTATGGATAACGGATTACAGTCCAAGCCCGGTTTTGTACTGATCAGGGTGTGATCGCTACCGAATTTCACTCGACACAAACCCGGCCTCGTGAAGTGCTTTCATTGTAGTGACTGATCACACTCCAGTCGGAACAATTCAGAGCGTTTGTACCGGCATCAGCGTTGTAGAACATCCAGTCCGTTTTTGGGGCCTGCGATTTCGTACCCGGATGACCCTGATCCAGATGTCTCAGGCAAGCCTGTGCATCCATTCGCCCGTTCCTCAATCAGCGGCTATTAAAGACTTTATTCAGCAAATTCAGCCAAGGCGTATATTTTTAGTCGCACCCAACACACTGCATCATTTATTTATCGGAGAGTATATGCGTTCCTGGCCCCAGGCAACTGTCATCGCAGCCCATGGCCTGGGCCGTAAACGACGGGACCTGGCCCTCGCTTCGGGAAAAGACTTCAATGAGACCGATTGGCCGACGGAACTACAGGCCATCACCATTCAGGGCAACTCCTATCTGAACGAGATTGTGCTTTATCACCGCAGCTCGAAGACCCTGATCGTAACGGATTTAATTGAAAACTTTACCAGTCAGTCACCGGGCCTGGGTTGGGAAACGCGCTGGATGGCCAAACTAAGCGGCATGTGGAATCGGCCCAGCCCATCACCGGAATTCCGGCTTTATTCCCATAAGAAAGCCCTTGCGGCCGCCTTACGACAAGTACTGGCCCTGGACTTCGAACGCATTATTTTAGCCCATGGCGATTTAATTGAATCTACACCCAGGCGCACCGCCAAAGATTGCCTGCGGACGGCCTATGAGCATGTATTGCACTGATACCACCCAGGAGAAATCCGATGTTGAAAAGCCCTGAACTGAAACAGGAACGTTGGATTATCTTTACCCTCGCTGCAATCCAGTTCGTTCACATGCTGGACTTTGTCATTATGATGCCGCTGAGCCCCCAGTTCATGCATTATTTCAAAATTCAGCCGGCTCAGTTTGGGGTACTGGTTTCAGCTTACACCATTGCCGCCGGTATTTCCAGTCTGGCCGGGGCCACTTTTATTGATCGCTTTGACCGTAAAATCCTGGTTATATTTTTCTTCTGCGGTTTTCTGATTGGCACCTTGTGTTGCGCTCTGGCACCGGACTATGAATTCTTCCTGGCGGCCCGCATTGTAGCCGGATCATTCGGCGGCTTGATGACAGCGCTGGTCTTATCCATAATAGGTGACCTTTTTGCTCCTGACCGGCGTGGAACCGTCACCGGCCTCGTCATGATGGCTTTCTCTGTGGTGACTGTGATCGGCGTACCTTTCGGCTTATTACTAAACGACCTGGCCAGCTGGCACATGCCTTTCTTTTTTATCGCCGGACTGGGAGTCCTGCTTCTGCCCTTGATCTTGCGCGTCTTGCCCCGCCTGGAAGGCCACCTGGATTCGAATCCTGCGTCTGCGCTGGATACCCTGGGGGCCATTTTTATGGAAGGCCACCACTGGAACGTTTTTGCTTTCGCGATAACCACCGTGATGGCCGCATTTTTGATCATTCCCTATTTAGCCGCCTATATTACCGGCAATATTGGCATCGACGAGAATCATCTCAAACATGTCTACGGGGTTGGCGGTTTATTCACGTTTTTTACCTCCCGTTTGATTGGGCGGATGGCAGACCGACATGGCAAACAGAAGGTCTTTACCATCGTGGCCGGGACTTCCATCGTCCCCATCCTGGCGATGACCCACCTGGGTCATCTACCGCTGGTGCCCCTGCTCGCCATCAGCACCCTGTTTTTTGTATTTGTATCCGGACGAATGGTACCCGGGCTGGCCATGATTACCGGCAGTATTATTCCAAAATACCGGGGCAGTTTCATGAGCGTTAATTCAGCCATTCAGCAATTCACAATGGGGCTGGCTTCCTTTATTGCCGGCCTCATTTTGCAAAAAGGGGCCGATGGCAGCCTGATTGATTTCAATATTGTGGGCTACCTGGCGGTCGCCTCCACGCTTTTATGCATTTTCTTTGCCTGGCGCTTGAAGGCCGTCGGGTAATTTTCGTAAGCGGGCGAGCTTTGCGCCTGGCAAGCGCACAACCAGATTATGTAAACCGGATCCCGCAGTCCGTCCGGGCATCGTTTCTGAATCTAGAACCGGAATCGCTCCGTCGCCTGAAAAAACGTGTCCTTGAGCCAGATCTTAACCGCGATCAATGCCAAAATCCGGTGGACGGGCTATCGTTAGTACAACAAACTCAACCGGAGATCTGCCATGCCATCTACCAGTCCTTTCTTTATCAAACTACTTGCGCGCTCCGAAGGTCGATTTCCACTTGCGCCTTGCCGGCAAAGCACATGCGCCTCCGGTCCAGGCGGGCACTGTGTCCGCTCAGGCCGCTGGCGAGCTGGTCTGCCTGCTCTATGCCTGTTCCTCGCCCTTTTTTACACGCCTTTGGCGGCCCAAACGGGTAAACCCGATTTGCAATTCGAAAGCGCCAGATCCATTGCGGCTAAAATTCGTAACCGCGAAATCACTGCCGCAGAGCTGGTTCGCCGCACGCTGGCTCAAATCGAGGACCGCAACAAGGAACTGAATGCGATCGTCACTCTCAACCCGCAGGCCCTGGCCGAGGCGCGCGCGGCCGATGAAGCGCTGGCAGCCGGACGCAACCTGGGCCCTCTGCACGGAGTTCCGATCGTAGTCAAAGACAGTTACGCCACCCGGGGCTTGCGGACGACTGCGGGCTACCTACCGTTAAAAGATTTTATTCCCACAGAAGACAGCGTGGTCGTAGCCTTACTCAAGGATGCCGGAGCAATCATTGTGGGCAAGGGTAACTTGCCCACGCTGGCCATGGATATGCAGACCAATAATCCAGTCTTTGGCCGCACAAACAATCCCTGGGATCCAAAACGAACGCCTGGGGGCAGTTCGGGCGGTGATGTGACGGCCCTGGCTGCCGGCATGGCCTACCTGGGATTCGGCAGCGATCTGGCTGGTTCCCTGCGAGTGCCGGCGGCTTTCACCGGCGTTTACAGCCTCAAAACCAGCTACGGGGTTGTTTCCAAACAGGGCCACATCCCCCCCCTGCCGGATCAGATTAACGGCCTGCATGGCCTCGTTGTCATGGGTCCGATTGCCCGGTCGATTGATGATTTGGAACTGGCATTGCAAGTCATTGCCCAACCACACCCCCGGGACAAGACAATGCGACCGCTCGTTGCCCTGACCGGACCGGACAGCCAACTGACGGTGCCGGACCTGAAAATTGCCTGGATCGATAGCTTCGCCGGGGTACCCGTGCAAGCGGAAATCCGGCGATCCATGCAGGCCTTTGTCCAGCGGCTGGCACAAGCCGGTGCGAAAGTTACCAGAGTAGAACCGGGCAAATTCGATTACAACCAGGCCTGGCAGACCTGGGGCGGGCTGGTCGGTCACCAGGGAGCCTATGAAACCAGCAACTGTCTGCGCTGGATCGGCGATTTTTTTACTAGCGACTATACTGCTCAGAATCCAATGCTGCGGCAGGTAGTGGGCCCGATCTCTGTGCCGCGCTATATGCAGCTCAAAAACAGCCAGGCAGCCCTGATCACCCAAATGGACAATTTTCTGGATGAGTATGACATCTGGATAGTGCCGGTCAGTTCAACCACTGCTTTTGAACACATGACTCCCGAACGGCAGTTCGGCGATCTGAATGTGTATGAAACGCCGATTCTGGTCGATGGGCAGCCGGTGCCCTACTATGTGGCGACCCAGTCCTATACCACAATCTTTGCCCTCACCGAAAATCCCGTGCTGACCATGCCAATCGGTCTGGATACAACGGGTTTACCGATCGGTGTGCAAGTGGTTGGCCGACGTTTTTTAGACCGGCGACTGCTCAAAATCGGTGGATTGATCGACCCCTATGGCGCTGAAATTCACTACCCCGCTGAAAAGCAGGTGCCAAACCAGCGCGATCCATAAATATGGTCAGCCGCGCACAGAATCGATATGCAACCATTCCTGTTAGTTGATGATAACGACAAATACGCCGAGCTTTTAAGCAGTTATTTCAAAAAGCACGGCTTTCAGTTTGAGCGGGCCTTTGATGCCCGAGAGGGCTGGGATTTGTACCAAAAAAATGCCCCGGACTACTACCCGCTAATTGTCACGGATGTGACTATGGAAACCCAGACATCCGGCCTGGGTATGCTAAAGAAGATCCATCGCAGCGGCTATCAAGGCACAATAATTATCGCCAGCACCGGTTTTGATGTCATTTTTGCCAAAACCCTGACGAAGCTATTTCTGCGCTCGACCGGGGTGCACTATATGATTCCCAAAACGACCGTACTCAGTGAGGCGCCTGTATTTTATCCGATCGGCTTTTTTGAAAAACCAGGCTCTGATTTTCCCGGTCTGGTACAAGCCTGACGGGCAACCTGGCCACCTGCTCTGCCCGCGATGAGTAAACAAGCCATTCAGCAAGCGCTTTTTCCGACCATCACCCTGGGCTTTCTGCACACGGTCGGTCTACTGAACCGCCGCATTGATCTGGATGCGCATTATTTTCACAGTTTATACGATCAAAAAAAACCCTTCATCCTCAGTATCTGGCACACGAATGTCCTGTGCTCCCCGTATCTCAATCGCCAGCGCAATATTGCCGTTTTGATTTCGGCCTCCAAAGACGGGGATTATATCAACCGGGTCGTCCACCGCCTGGGCAATACCTCCATCCGGGGATCCACCTCGCGTCGCAGTGTTGCCGCCCTCAAGGGTATTATCAAGCATCTGCGTAGCGGTTATCCGGTTGCCATCACTCCCGACGGGCCCCGCGGACCGGCCTTTGCATTGCAACCGGGCATCATCATAGCGGCCCAAAAAGCGGGTGTGCCGATCATTCCCTTTCATTACGAATGCACCCGCCAGTGGGTGGCGAAATCCTGGGATGAACACCGCATACCCAAAATTCTGGGCACCTTTGTGTGTTCCTATGGAGCACCGATCGAGATTCCGGCCCAACTGAGTGCCGACGAGTTTGAAGCCCGGCGTCAGGCAGTCGAGAAGGCCATGATGGCCAATACCCACCGGGCGCGGGCTTATGCTCAGGAGCTGGTTACAGGCCGCCGACCCTCACAAGCGGCGCAGTAAGACCATCGTCAGGTCATCTGGCAAGGGCATATCCTGGCGAAATACATCCAGATCCGCCAGGAGTTTGTTTTGGATAGCAGCCAGGTCTTGTTCGTGCTGGACTGTTCGCAGGGATGGAATAATCCGTTCCTCTTCGTATAGTTCCATGTCTGCATTGGTCGCTTCGGGCAAGCCGTCCGAAAATGCCAGTAACAAATCTCCGGATCGCATTTGAAATCGGCCGAGCTGGTAACGGTCACGCTCCAGACCCAGGAAAAGGCCTGTCCGTTCCAATAAATGCTCCGCCCCGTCACGTAGAATGATTGGCGGGCTATGACCGGCCAGCACATATTCGAATTCATCCTGATCGGGATAAATCCGCATTCCATAGGCTGTAATAAAATGGCCGACGGGCAGCGATTCCAACAGGTGAGCGTTCAGTTGATTAAAAAGCTCATCGAGCGGCAGCATCTGCTGTCCCAGAATATGGTACCCGGTATGAAACTCACTGACCATCAGGGCTGCCGACACGCCCTTGCCTGATATATCCGCGATCACGATATCGAGGCTGCCATCCCGGTTGCGCAGCCAGGTGTAGTAGTCGCCGCCAACCTGACGCGCCGGCCGTGAAAAACCATGGTATTGATAGCCCTCAATCGCGAGATATGCCGAGGGAAACAGGGCTGTTTGGATGTCACTGCAAATCCCCATCTCCGCTTCACTGGCTTTTTGTTTCAGCATAATCCGGTGCATATTGGCGTTATGAATCGCCAGGGCGGCCTGATGGGCAAAACCTTCCAGGAGCGACGCATCGTCCGCGCTAAAGGTGCCGCCGTCGCTTTTATTCATCAATTGCGCAGTTCCAATCACGGTGTCGCTGACAATCAGGGGCGTGCAAATATAAGCCACTGTGCGCTGTTCCAGGGCCTGGTCGATCTTGCCGTAAAAGCGCGGATCTTTATGCACATCATCGACGCGGATCGTTTGTCCCGTGCGCGCGACATGGCCGGCCAGGCCCTTCTCGATTGGAATACTGAAATTCCGCAGCTTGTCAAATTTTGGATCGGTTGATTCCAGAAACACCAGCTGATCCCGGCTTTCATTCAAGAGGGCAATCGATCCGATTTCTGCCCGCACCAGGGCGCAGGCCTGATGCAGGGTGCTGCTTAATACTGCGTCCAGATCAATGGAACTGTTCAAAAAATAAAAGGCATTCACCAGCGCTTTCAGACGCTGGTTTTCTTGCTGGAGACGGTTCAATTCCCGGGCACTGATTGTTTTCGGTTGTTCTGTTGACATACGCTTTTATATGACCCTGTATCCCGCCCGGCAGGAGCTGCAGTCCGCATCCGGCACCCTGGCCCTGCTTGCATCATGTGGAATCGGCTGATTATCCATTACAACATTGATGCGGAGCTTGCTCTCAAAAGCGGTATGGTACTTCATCCTGTCCCGGCCCACCCAGACTGCTTTATATCAGAAAGGAGTGCGACGGCAATCTTTTTATTTTCGCAAGGCTGGTGGCACATAGTACACTCGCTCAGCTGGTACCTGCACAACTCGCTTTTCCTCTAAAATCCAGGCCGATAGAAAGCGACCATAGACGCAGCCGGAATCCAGTCCAATCGTGGTTGGGCGCAGATTCAATCCCGCTCGGGCCCAGTGCCCGTAGACCACCGGACGTTGTCCGGTATAAAGGCTGTACCAGGCCGGATTCTGGGGGTTCTTCATGTCTTTGCCGCTGCCATCCCAGGTGCGGATATTCAAAATCACCCCCGGACGGGATTCAGCAGGATGCTTGCCCGGCTCAAGGCCGGCATGCACCGCCATAAACAGGTCGCTTTCAATATAATACAAACGGTTGACAATCCAGCTATGCAAAGTCGGACCGAGCTGTTGATAAAGTTTTTGATACGTTTCACTGGAGTCAAGCTCGGCCAGGTATTCAGACTCGTGGTTGCCCATCAGGCATTCAAAACCGCGCTCCGCCACATAGGCCACCACTCCGGCAGAATCGGGACCCCGATTGATTAAATCACCCAACAGAATGACCCGATCGATTGGTTGCACGCGCAAGACCTGGATCATCTGGCGCAGTTCCGCCAGACAACCGTGCACATCGCCGATAAAAATGGTGCGTCCCTTTTTTCTTTTTAAAAATGCAAACGGCATACAAGCGTTATCCAGGAGTTAGCGAGCAAAGGGGCTAATCGCGCCGAGTCCATCGCTCTGTAAGAGTATCGCCAAAAGGCGCTCAAAACCCAGGGCAATACCGCTACAGAAAGGTAAGCCATCGCAATCTGTGAGGACTGCCAACCACCGCTGATCTACGCATCCCGACGGTTTGCCCAGCCTGTGGCGATGATGCAACTCGCGCGCAAAAGCAGCCTCATATTCCTGGCGACTGCGCAACTCTTCATAGCCGTTAGCCAGTTCGACTCCCCGCCAATAAATTTCGAAGCGGCGCGCCCAGCCGGAGCGCACCTGACTAAATGCGGCCAACTCGGGTGGATAGTGATACACATACACGGGCTGCCCGTCACCAATCTCGCTTAATATAGGCTCGATTGCATTTAAAAACAATAAAAAAAACAAATCATCATATGCGTACCTGTCAGCTTGCTGCCGGGTCAGCAAGCGCCGCTCAACGGCTGCCGCGGCCAGGCTAGCGGCTTGCAGATCAATTCCCAAATGCTCCCGAAACAATTCCGGTATAGCCCGCCGCACAGCGGGCCGGAATCGGTGATGGACAAAGGGCAATACAGACAGGGAAGCAAAAAAGCGGTCGCAAAAATCCATCAGGGCTTCCAGATCGCTTTCCACCAGATACCATTCCAGCATCAGGAACTCTTCCGTGTGCCAGCCGCCCACATCGCCATCCCGAAACGAATGGGCCAGCTGAAACAGGCTGCGCCGGCTTTGGGCGACAAGCTGTTTAAGAGCAAACTCGGGACTCGTGACCAGATATCCCGGCGCGCTACGGTCAGGCGCGATTTCGACGCTTTTCCGAGGCGCTCTGCGGTTGACTGTCAAGCAGTCCAGATGTGTTTCGATGTCGCCCTGGATGCTCAGGAGCGGCGTGTCGACCTCAAGGATATCCTGGTGCCAAAACCATTCCCGCAGGTGGCGCAGCAAAGCGGAATACGAGTCCAGATGCGCTGCAAATCGGGGATTCATCCCGATTGATAAACTAACCGGTCCATTTTTTTGCAACCGAAAAGAACGAGCGGGTTCTTATCAATTAAATGCTACCCCCTTTTCATCACCGAAAACGGCGCGGCCGAGCCTTGATCGTAGAAGGCGGCGGCATGCGTGGAGCCTTTAGCGGCGGAGCCCTGGCCGGCCTGGCCATGGAGAAAAGACCGCCCGAATATTACGACATCGTAGTCGGTGTTTCATCCGGCTCCTGTTCGGCAGCCTATTATGTCACCGGCACGACGAACAGCCGGGCCGCCATCAGCCGCTTTTTAATGGTGTGGAGGCACGAACTCATTGATTCCAAACTGATTAGTCTGCGTAACTTGCTGCACGGCCGACCGCCGCTCGATCAGGAGTACCTGGTGGATGATTTATTCGGCCAAAAATACCGGATCGAACGCGAGAGACTGTATGACCGCAATCGGCCCCCATTTTATATTGTGGTCTCCAATATTGAGACCCGCCAGGCGGAATTCATCCGGGCAACAGGGGCCAACCTGCTCCGCCTGCTCAAGGCCGCAACGTCACTGCCTATCGCCACCCGCGGACGGCGCCGCATGGGTGCTCATACCTATACAGATGGCGGAGTGCTGGAACCGCTGCCTGTCCAGCGCCTGATCGATGCCGGCTATACCGAGATCACGGTCGTGTTGACCAATCCGCGTCATTTTCGCCAGGAACCAACCGGCAAATTGCTCAGCTGGATGTGCTTTCCGCGCAATCCACAATTAGCCCACTTGCTGCATACCAAACAGCATCTGAAACACCAGGCCGCTTATCAGTTAATCAATAATCCGCCCCCCGGCGTAGAGATCACGATTATCGATCCGCCAGGCACTTTACCAGTCAGCATGATTGGCAGCAATGCCTTGCAGCTGAATGATTCGGTCGATATTGGCATTGCCCGGGCCAGCGAAATCCTGCGCAATAGCAAGCAGCGACTGCTGGGTAAGGCGGGCTGGCTGCAGAGACTGATCCCCTTTCCCGCCCGTCGGCAGATCTAGTCCATAGCGCGCTTTAATGCACGGTCTCAAAATCATCGGGCCGGTTTTGACAGTACTGAATGGCCAGCGGAATAGCCTCCAGAGCGATCCCTTTCCAGAACACAACCCAATCGCCGCCACTGGCATCCCTGATTTTTTGCTGACCATCCGCCCGGGTGGCATACCAGCGATTGATCCCGTTACTAGCCCTTGAACGCCATGCTATCTGGCTGGTAGTCTCGAGCATGACATCCCATAGTTCCATGCCAATGCCCTCACCGCGCGCCTGTGGGCCAACGGCAAACTTGGACAGGTAATAGCCAAAATCAAGTTTCTCAAGCAGGATGGCACCACG
>JAGRNA010000085.1 GCA_020441005.1 Leptospiraceae bacterium | reverse complement strand
CGAGGCCCTGAAAAGAAACCTGGAAGACGGGCAAAGCAACGATTGCGTCAAAAACATGCAGCTCTTAAAGGCCATCACCAATGCATTGAAAAAATTCGGCGAAGCCTATATCAACGAGCATTTGAACAAATGCATGGAAATCGGTTCTGATCAGCAGGAATTAGGCGAAAACCTCCAGGAAGTGGTCAAGTCTGCCTTTAGTCTGTAAGCGAATCTGCTGGCAGCCGTTGCAGGGCCAGCATTGTCATATCATCGTATTGCATGCCTTGCCCGGCCCACTGATCGATCGCAGTCAAAACCGCTTGCATGGCCGCTTCGAGCCGGGCATGAGACTGCAGGGCCTCTGTTACCGCTGATTCAAAGCGATCCAGGCCCAGAAATTCGTCCTGTCCGTTTTTTGCTTCGGTAATACCATCGGTGTACAGAATCAGGCTTTGACCAGGTTCAAGGGTCCTTTGTTCCGCCTGCAGACTGCGCTCAAATAATGGATTGTCCAGGGCACCAAGTACGAAACCCGGTGGTTTTAGATAGGTGATACCGGGCCGGGCTCCTGCGCGCCTGGTAACCAGCATGGCCGGCTCGTGACCACAACGCAGCACATCGAGTTGACCGGTATTGGTGTGCAGCAGCAAGAAAGTAGCGCTAATAAACATGTTCTTGTATTGGTGAGCATGATTGTAGCGCAGTAAACGGTTTAAATGCAGCACGATGGTGCGTAAATCAAGGCTCGCCTGCTGGTGGCCAAGCAACATACTGCGCAGCATACCAATCGCACTACTCATATACAGCGCGGCGGGTACCCCTTTGCCGCTCACGTCACCCAACAGCAGAAAGTAACGACCGTCACCTAATTCAATGGCGTCATACAGATCACCGCCCACCTGGTACGCCGGTCGATTCAGCGCCCAAAAGAAATAGGGTGGGTGGAAGGGCATGGATGGCGGCAGCAATTGCTGTTGAATCTGGCGCGCGATCTGCATTTCCTGCTGGTTGCGCAATTGTTCCTGACGCTGAATTTGCTGCTTTTGAAATTTCTCCCATTGCAAGAGACTGAATAAACCTATGGTTAAAGCCAGACTAAACTGGCCCACAGTCAAGAGTGGTAGCAGAAACTGCCAATACCATAGCACAATAAAGGCAGTCAACAGGCCCAGGAGCGCAATCACACTGATCAAGAGCAGGAACCGTTGTGAATGGCGCCAATAGGCCAGAAAAACCAGCAGCAGCATGGCCATGCCCAAAATACGGACTTGCCCGACGGCCGACTCTCGAATCGCAATCCGATTCAAAAGACCGTTCAACGCGTAGGCATGCAAGGCTACCAGCGGCACATCGTTTTCCAGACTGGTGCTACCCGCATCAGCGATCCCGGTTGAAACATCTCCCAGTAATACGATGCGGCCGGCAAACAAATCATACAGGTTCCCGCGCATGGCCGGATCGCGGGCCAGCTCTTGCAGGCGATGCATTGCAATTTTTTCAAAATCGCTGTCGAATGGGCCGGGCGGAAGGAGTGTGGAACGACCAATTGAGTCAATCGGCAAGTGGAAATCCTGTTCCAGACGATTTGTGGGCCGCGCCCGAAACAGGATTTCCTGCCCGAAATCCAGTTCTACATCGCTGTTTTGCAGCAGCATCAGATCCTGGAAAACCTTTAGCGTAATTGCCGGAATCCAGGCATCCCTGGTAGCCAGCACCAGATTCAGGTGACGATAGACGCCGTCGCGATCAGCTTCCACGCTAACATGGCCGACTCCGCGGGCGGCAGCCTGAAATATCGGGGCCGGCAAAAAACTGCGACCGGCAAAACGCGGCTGCGCTTCGTGGGTCAAAGGATACCTTTGACTCATGAGATTGATTTGCTGCTCTGCCGCCGGTAATCGGGTCTGCGGATGCGAATCAATTGCCATGTGAAAACCGGCCGGCAAATAGACGCGACCATTGCGTTGCAAGGAATCGACAAAGGCGGCATCGGCAGCTTCGCTTTGGGGTTGCGCCAAAATCAGGTCATACACCAAAGCCTCAATATCAAGACCAGCCAAAATCGTATTGACCTCCGCCAGGGTTTCGCGCGGCAAGAAGCTGCGGCCCCATTTGCGGTAGCATTCATCCGTAATGGTTATGTAAATGATGCGATCGCTTTTAGGCTGGCGCAGACCGCTCTGTATGGCGTAGCGCTGCATGCGATCCAGAACCATATAGTCCAGCACGCCAAAGGCCCCCCGATGCCACAGCAAAGCCTGCAACCCCATGGCGCACACAATAAACAGGAGACCGGCCAGCAAAGACCGCAGTCTGGCAGACTTACCCACCCGCGAACACTACCCGCAGCGTCCTGTTCGTAAACACTGGTCTATAATTTGAGGTCCAGTTTGACCACTAACAAATCCCGGCCGCCGGTGTACATCCTGGTCAGGTCCTTGTTCAGGCTGCGCATGTTTGCTGCAATCGAAACCGGTTTCTGGCTGTCCGAAGTAATCTGCGGCTTGCCTGCCTGACTGTATTTTGCATCCAGGGGGGCCCACTCTGCGGCTGCAATGCGGTGTTTACCAGGGATACCGAATAATTCCGGCAACATTTGGCGCGACAAGATCAATATAAGGCCGGGATTGGTATCAGAAAGCGTTGCAAACCACTTTGCCGGGCTGCCTGGACTTTGCAGGCTATTTGTAGCGATGCGCCCTCGATCCAGCAGAAGAGCCCCCTGACTATTGGTTACCAACAAATAATAATACAAACCGGCGGCACCCTTGACCTGCACGGCATAGGAGTCAGTGCTGGAGACTGCCTGTCGCGGTCGCAGCGCCACAAGCCTGCCGGGTGTCGTCGCCACAAAAGCAACACCGGCCTGCAGGGCCGGATCGGCAGATAAACGATGGCTGATACCGGCGGGAAGCAGCACGAGCAGGCTGAATGTCACAGCCCTGAACTTTGCTACTGTCGAGAACCGCCAACCACCATGCTGTGCTTCGCACCGATTGATAACAGACTGTTTTTTAATCATTAGCATGAATCCTGATTTGGTAACGCCCATAGTCGACCTTCCTGCCATGCGGCGCCACCCTTTTTTGTCGTCTTGCACGACTTTGGCCATTTCAGCCTGGCTCACACGAGTTAGAGTGCGTTATACATGGATAAGTTCTTTTTTTCTTCCCCAACCTGAGTCCGGAACCAAACCGGAGCGTCTTCAGGGGCATTTTTTTGCCTGATAGGCCAGCATCCGCTGCAACTCAACTGTCTGCCACCGCGCCCGTTCTTGCAAACGGGCCTGGACAAGACTTTGGGCTGGTTTAAATACCGGGCATTCATCCTGGTAATATTGTAAAGCCTGCATACGGTCAGAAATATTCTGGCTTTCCAGCAAAATAAACGAATACAAATTCCGGTTGTCCTTGCTTTCCAGATATAAAGTGACATGGTTTTCAAAGCAGCGCTTGATCAACACATCCGGCAGTGAACTGGCCTTGCAGCTGCGCTTTAGCTGCCGCACATATTGTCGGTATTGCGCCACCCCGTTCACTGCGGCCGGACTTTGGTCTGTTGGGTCGGTTTTTTGATCATTGGTGGAAACTGTGGCAATCACCGGTTCTGCCTGCCCTTCGGTCACCGAGATGACATTGCTGAAGCGCTCCACTTTATTGCCCGGATTCACAGCGACCAGGTCCCATGGTCCAGGCGAAAACGCCGAGCCTGGCAGACGGATGATCAATTGATCGCCGCGCAGGACACGCTGACTCGATTTAACCGGAATCTGTTTATCCTTTTGCTCAAAATAATAGCGAGTAGCCGGCAAGAGACCTTTGCCCTGTATTTCAAACTGCCAGGCATCGCCAATCATTTGCATTTTCGGTGGACTCAATTTGGGCTGGGGCGCCGTGGCGATCTCCAGATTGCGCCAGTAGGACCAAACCATTGGTTTGCCAAAACGGTTCAGCGGCGCTGTCCGATTCTCATAGGACCCGAGTGGCAAATCAATTTTGAAACGCGTGCTCTCTACGATTTGGTCGACAATCACCTGCCGGGTCTGCTGATTGCGAATTTGCAGATGGTAACCATGACTGCCTGGAATGGCCTTCCAGGCCAGATACCCATTCAGGCTCTGACCAAACAAGCCGGGCGTTATCAACAGAAGCAGCAGCCAGACGCGTCGTACCAGACCTTTCGTTTGCAAGCCGTGCAGGTAAGCCATGGAATGCATTCTTTTCCGGCCTGCCCTGAGAAGCAAAGACTTTTGTCGACCAGCAGCAGCATCACAAACCGGCCTGGCTCTGGTTAGCGGGCCGGTGTTACGAACCACCCCGACTCTAACGATACATTTTTTCCGGTGAAAGAAATTCAATGTCATCCGGTCGTATGGATCCTGCTTCCTTCAGGGTCACCCGGAAACCCTGCCGGGCGCTCTGGGGGGCACTGGCCTGCCCCAGGCTGTCGATTTGCCAGATAAAGGGGCCCACATCCAGCACGCTTAGATCTGTCAGTACATAGACCGGTTTCGTCGTCTGACTGCGATGAACCAGCCTGGTGCGCCCGTCCTTGACTTGAAACAAGCTGATCCGCCAGGCTTTGGAACGGGCGTCGGGCCGCCAGCGGAAGATCAGCCGGTTTTGGCCGGACATATCGACAACGCCCTGAGGCACCAGTAGCACCAGCTGCCCGCTGCCGTCATCCTCGCTCTCTTTTTCTTTTGCAGTCTTGCTTTTATCCTGAACGATAAAGCTGGCGGCTTCACTCCAGCGACTGGTCTTGCCGCTGGCTGCCTGGCCCTGAACCCGCCAGTACCAGCTCCCCTCGGCCAGCTGTTGACGAAGCTGCACAAAGTTAGCCTCGGTGACAGTCTGGTATTGCGTTTTGCTAAATGATGGATCCTTGCTGACCTGAAAAGTGAAGCGGTTAATCTCGGCCATGGATTGCCAAACGAAGAGGACTCCTTTTTCAAAAGCCGCCGGATCTACGGTCAATTGTTTCACCGGACGCTCCACCACAGGGGCATCGTACGCATCGCGTTTTTCAATGCGGACCCGTTTGACCGGTGAGACCTGCTCAGCCACACCGGCAATTTCTGATTTGGATCGCACTCTCCAGTACCAGTCGCCTGGCGGCAGATCCGAAACACTGTAACTGGAGGACTGGGTTTGAAAACGGCGCACACCGGACTTGAAGCTGCTGTCTTTGGCCAATTCCAGGGTATAGGAGTTTGCCAGCGGGGATGGCGCCCAGGCAAAGCCAACCGTCGGCTTGTTGTCCACGAATCGAATCGGTTGATTGGGGTCCGGTGAATAGGTCTGCACAGGTTTGTTTTCCACCATCCGAAAACGCCTTAATTCACTAGTAACGATCTGGCCCGTTTTTTGATCACGGGCCTTGACCCGCCAATACCATGTACCCGGGCTCAGGGCGACACCCACGCGGGCCTCACTGGAACTCAGCGTGCGCACGATCCGATTGAAATTGCGATCACGGGCTATCTCCAATCGGCTGTCCGTGTAACCGGCGGCCGTATTAAAATTGAATTTCATCTTTTCGTTTTGAGCGGTGGTAACCAGTTCCTGGGCCGCGGGACTCACAAGTCGGACTTCCACATCCTTGACGGCCACCTCTTTGCCGTCGATCGCTGCTTTCTGGTTTTTGCCGATGGATTGACTCTGGCCATCGACATTCAGGCTCGCCTGGCCTTTCTGGACATACAGATTCAGGGCGCCCTTGTTGCCCTGTCCTTCGTTGCTGACGATTTTCAGATCAGCGTCGCCCACATTAATGACCGCGTCACCGCTTTTGATCGTCATTTTACCGGACAAGGACTCGCTGCCCTGCTCAATTTGAATGGAACCGCCCGAAAACTCCAGCTTGAGTTGATCGCCGGACAGATCGAGAAAGAACATACTGTTCTCATCGATTTTTATTTTTGTATCGCCATTCAGGTAGATGATTGCATCCGACAGGTTTTCGGAGCGGATCAAATCCATATTCGTCAGCGGGCTATTTGAGCGCAGATTACTCCAGACGACTTCATCTGCAAATTTACGCTGCACAGTATTATTTTTATAAACAATTTTACCAATAACCTTGCGAGTGCCAATATCTGCTTCACGGGAGTAGTCAACATAGAAAAGCATTAGAAAGAATAGTGCAATTGCAATCAATAGCACGACCCAACGGGAGTCGGAATGGAATAAAAAGTATTTAAGCCGATTCATACTTGGCATCCTTGAATTCGTCTGCCTTTTTCCCGGTAGCCTTAAACTTGATACCCAGCTCCTTGCGCAGTGCGGTCAAAGTTCGCGGACAATCAGGATCATCTTCCCTGCCTAATACACCGTAGACCGTGACAGGCCGCGCCTTGCCCTTGACCTTGATTGCATCCATTTTTTCAACGACAAAGATATCCTTCACCTCTGCCAGAGCCTGGTCCGTAATTAAAATATCGACGCCAAAGTGCTTGGTCAGGGATTCAACCCTGGAGGCCAGATTCACAGCATCGCCAATGACGGTGTATTCAAGGCGCTCATCCGAGCCAATCTGGCCGGCAATTACCGGACCGGTATTGATCCCCATACCCATCTGTAGAACGGGGGTTGTCCGATGGCGGGCACTCAACTGATTGTATTCTAAAAGCTCGCGCCGCATCATCAGGGCTGCATTAATCGCTGCCTCCGTGTTATTGGATAAACTACGAATTGCTCCCCAATGCGCCATGATTGCATCACCAATAAATTTATCAACCAGACCGCCGGTCTCATTCACGCAGCCCACCATGCGCGTAAAATACTCATTTAAAAACTCTACAACTTCTTCGGGACGTAGAGTTTCGGACAAGGCCGTAAAGCCCCGGATATCAGAAAAGAAAATCGCAACTTCTTTACGTTCCCCCCCCAATCCCAGAGCGCCGCTCATGGACAACTCGGCCAGTTCCTTGTTTACAAAGCGGCCAAAACTTTCCTTAAGATTCTCGCGTTCCTCCAGTCCGCGGGCCATCTGATTGAAAGTGTCTGTTAGCAGGCCAATTTCATCGCCATGCTCGACCTGCATACGCACATTAAACACTCCGCGCGAAATTTGGCGAGCGGCCAGAGTCAACTTGCGAATGGGACCTACGAGCTGACGAGCAAACAGAAAAGCGACCAATACGGCCAAACTGATCACAACGATCATTAAGTAAATATTACGACGCTGGATACGGTATACACCGGCAAAGGCCCGGTCTTCATTGACGGTGGCGATGATTCCCAGGTCCAGCACAGGAATTTTTTTAAAGCTGCCTAAATAATATCCATCTTTTTGTTCATACCGAATCTGACCGGAATTGAACTTGCTGCCCGCCATGTTTTTGACGATCGGCAGATCATCCATACGCTTGCCAGCCAGAGTCACAGATTTATCCGGATGGGCAACAATCAGTCCGCTGGTATTGACCATGAATACTTCCGCGAGCCCTGGAGATTGAAACGAGGTCAGGATCGTTTGCATCCTGGCAACCACAACGATAATCCGGTCGGACTGCTCCCCGGCAAAGGGAACCGACAGGGTCAGGATCGGCAGGCTGAAGCCCGGACTGGCATTGATTAAATTTGCTTTTCCGTTAAATGAGGAGCGTAAATCCGACTGATATTTCTTAGGCAGAGCGCGCAACTGGTCTTCATTGAGTTTATTCTCGCGCGCCAGTTCTGTGTTGAAAATACTGTCAGTCGTCTGCAGCTGACGGTTCAATACTGCCACCATGATCAGATTCGGATCTGTTTCGAATGCCCGCCGGGCTGCTCTTGCCTGATCACCGGCCACCATGGCATCGGCGACTATGCGGGCGTTTTGACTGAGTGCCGTAATCGTTGTTTCGACATTGCCGCCGATAACATTGGCCAGCTTCAGGTTGGTCTCTTGCACATTGGCAGCCATATCATCGGTGTAAAAATACGTCACCAACTGGATCATAACAAACAAGGACAATCCAATCAGGCCAAAAATCAGGGCCATCAACTTGATGCGAATCGTTAACCGCGACAGTTGAAATTCATCCTGGGTATTTGCGCTGGCTGGAGCAGCTGGACTGCCCATGCTACCGGATTCTGATTGTGATTTACGCTTATTAGCTGCCATATTGACTTAATTGCCCTGGTATGCTTTACAGCTTCGTCACTGCATAGCAAGCAAATAATCAATACTGCGTTTTAATCCCCGCAAGCTCAGGTCTTCCATGAAAAAAATCTGACGAATGCGCTCGACACTCCAGCCCGCCTGATTCGTATCCCAGCTGCGTTTGGGTATGGGATTCAACCAGACGCTATGCCGCAGGCGCCGCCGCAGACGCTCCAGATAAAAGATACTGCTCTGGGGACAGGCATTGCGCGGATCACTGGCGCCCCAGGGCGCCCCCAATTCATAGGGATTCATGCTTGCATCACCAATGATGATGACCATCGGATCCTGATGCTGTGTCAAGATACGTTCCAATGCGATTTGACGGGTGCGGCGGGCGTCCAGGTAGACTCTTTCGTAGATTGTATTATGAAAAAAATAGGTATGGCTGTGTTGAAAGCGGCGATGAATGCGGCCAAAGAGCTTCTGGGTCAACTCGGCCCAGGGCAGCATCGAAGAACCGCCATTGTCAATCAAAAGTATCAATTCATGGTTTTCCCGCAGCGGACGCTGAAAAATCAACTCGAGCTCGCCGGCATTCCGCGCACTTTGATACACGCTTTCTGCAATGTTTAATTCTGTAGCCGCTCCCCGGGGCCGCAGACGGCGCAGGGTTTCCAGTATGCGGGCCAGCGGCGCATCATCGATCATCAGGTCTTCGCTATAATTGATATAGCGACGGTCACCAAACACTCGCATTGCACTGCGATACTTCGAGGAGCCCTGCACCCGGATGCCTGCCTGGCTAAAACCGCTGTGGCCAAAAGGAGAGGTTCCGCCGGTGCCCACCCAGCGATTGCCGCCGTGATGCGCTTCCATTTGTTCCCGCACAGTCTGCCAAAAACGTTCCATTAGTTCTGCCGGACTTAAATTCTGCGTCACCGGCTGGATCTGTCCAGACAAGACGGCTTGACTGAGCCACTCACGGAACTGTTTACTTTGCAAGACTGCCGGATCACCCTCCGCAACCGGGGGCAGATCAACGCCGCAAAAAAAATAGACAAAAGCCCGTTCATACAAGTCCATTTGGCGGACGCGCTTCACAAAACACAGGGCTCCCAAATCAAACAGCTCATCCAGGTTTTGGACCAGCCCCAGCCTGAGACCGCGGTAAAAATCCAGAATGGCACCCAGTCCGGCTGGCAATCCATAGCCGCGCAATATGTAAATAAAGCTTTTTAGCATGTCACTGCCAGTTCGCCACGGTCAAAGAAACATCCGCTTCAAGCCTGATTGCGATACGCTTCCAGGTCGCTGGCTCGTTTGATCAGGATGCCCGGAAAAGGCAGACCAGACTCTAGCTCCGTCTTGCTGATCGCATCGACACCAATTGCGGCCAGCCAGTTGAGCAGTTCGCTCGTGGCCGGCGGCTTTTCATATCCGCGCTGGCGCAGATCATAGAAGAGCCGCAGCGCCACCGCCTTCAATTCCTGGTCCAGGTCCGGGAAGTGCAAAGATATGATGTGCTCCATTTCCTTGCTATCCGGGAAGGCGATATGATGGCAAAAACAGCGCCGGAGGAAAGGGTCCGACAATTCGCGCTTGGCATTGGAAGTAATGATGATCACCGGAGCCTGACGGGCCTTGACGGTTTCGTTAATCTCCCGGATTGTAAACTGATTGTCCTCCAGGACATCCAGCAAATTGTCCTGTACATCGGATTCCGTTTTGTCAATTTCATCCAGCAGCAGCACGACCCGTTCTGTATGCTGGAAAGCCCGGCCAATGGGGCCCCAGATAATATAGTCATGAAACGAATTAACGTCCCGTCCGGTGTCGCCGCTGCCAAAGCGGGCATCATTCAAACGCAGCACTGTATCCTGCACATAGCAGGTCTCCTCGCCCCGTATCGTTGATTTACACCGCAAGGCTTCGATGGGCATTTGCAGACTGCGGGCTATTTCAAACGCCAGTTGCGTTTTGCCGGTACCCGGCTCACCGGTTAACAGCAGCGGTTTGTTGAGCACCATGGCCATTCTGGTAATACGCTCCAGCTCCGGACTCAAATAGTAGCTGCTGCTACCCTGAAAATGACCGGCTGACGATCCGCCTTGATTTGCTTCTGCTACAGACACCATTCCATGATAGCTGCGCCCCCTGGATTCGCACACTTTTTTTCTTGTAACCTGAGCCGCTCAGCGGAATCCCATTACTAATGACCGATCATGCTTTGCTGCTGCAAACCCTGGACAGCATGCTGGCGGAGCTTGGTGCTGTGGTCCAGGCCCTTGGCGCCAGGACTTATACCCAAAAAGCCAGTCCTCAGGGGCAAAGCAGTATCGGTGCGCACATCCGCCACAGCCTGGATCATTTTCGGATCCTTTTGGACAGCGTCGGGCAACCAGGCAATGCTGCGGTGCGCTACGACCGGCGGGAGCGTAATACGGAAATCGAATCCAGCAGTTCGGCTGCACTGCGGTCCATTGCACAGCTGCGATCACAGCTGCAAAAACTCGATGCCACCGATCTCGATGTAGAAATCCAGATTGAGCATATGATCCATCCGGACGGCAGCATGCAGACGTTTCGTTCCAGCCTGGCTCGAGAGCTATTCTTTGCCGGCCATCATTTGATCCATCACAACGCGATTATCCAGTCCGGCAGCCATCTGCCAATGTGGCCGGATGGCTTTGGCAGCGCACCGGCGACAACCGAATTCCGTCACTCACAAGAGAAAGCGGCTAGCACCTAGATTCACTTGCCGGCCTTTTGTCGTCTGAATCTTTTGACCTTATTAGTGTAATCACAGACTGGCAACCAGAGGCTGACCCCTGTTTCAACGAAATCCACACCCGCAGCAAGCACATGAGACCAGCGGCCGACCGCACAAGCACTGGTACTATGGGCTGCACTGCTTTCTATTTTGTATGCTGTGCACGGCACCGCTATATCCAGCTTCAGCGCAGGCAAAACCAGCAGCGCAACCAGGCCAGCCCGATATTTTTACTGCCTGGCTGGAGTCTAAACCAGGATTGCGGCAGGATACGAGCCTCTGGCAGATAACTGCCATCATCGGGGGCACTTTTGTTTCCGAGGATTTGACCGTGATCACCAGCGGACTTATGCTGCGACAGGGCCGGATTGGCTTTTGGACCGCTCTTTTCGGCTGCTTTCTGGGTATCTTCCTCGGTGATCTGGCCCTTTATTTCCTGGGATTCGCGCTCATGCATCTGCCGGGCTTCCTCTTGAAAAACAACTGGTTTACTCGCTATCATGATCGGCTAGAACACAGACTGCCGCGTATCCGGCAGCGCATGGAACGCGAGGGCTGGAAACTGCTGCTGCTCAGCCGCTTTGTACCCGGCAGTCGTTTTTTTGTTTATACAGCAGCCGGAGCGCTGGGCGGCAGCTTCTGGAAAATGGCCCTGATTGTCCTAGTGGCCGGCATAATCTGGACTCCCTTCCTGCTGGGATTGAGCTGGTTTTTGGGCAATCAGCTGCTGCAATGGTTTGCCATTTTCGAGGAGTCTGGCTGGCTGATGATTATATTGATTGTGCCGGTTTTTTACGGATTACATTATCTCCTGCCGGCTGTATTCACGCGCCAGGGGCGGCAGCGCCTGATCCAGTCCGTACGCCGGCTGGGCCACATCGAGTTCTGGCCGGCATGGCTTTTTTACCTGCCCTTGCCTTTTATGGTTGCCTGGCATGCTCTGCGGGTGCGCAGCCTGACAGTATTTACCGCTGTCAATCCGGGCATGGAGGACGGCGGTTTCATCGGTGAGTCAAAAAGCAGCATATTGCAGCATCTACCCAAACGGGTGACACCCGCCTGGCGCCTGATTCCCGGAGCCGATGCTTCCCGGGATGGTCTGGAAAAAGCACGGCGGCAATGCCGCTGGGAATTCCCCCTGATTTTTAAACCGGATGTTTCACAGAAAGGGATCGGGCTCAAACTGGTCCGTGATGAGGTGCAGTTCCAGGCCTGGCTCCAGGATCCCGATAGAATGGATTGTGACTGGATTATGCAGCAATACGCCCCGGGTCCATTGGAGGTCGGTATATTCTACTACCGCTTTGCGCATGAAAACAGCGGACGAATTTGGTCCATTACGAACAAGGTATTTCCATCGATCACCGGTGATGGTATCAACACAATTGCCCGGCTGATCCAGACTCATCCGCGCTACCGCCTGCAAAGCAGCGTTTTTGAGACCCGGCTGAAAGGTCGCTGGCATAGTGTACCCGAAGCCGGAGAAAAAATTTCGCTGGGAATTGCCGGCAATCATTTTCAGGGGGCCCTTTTCCAACAGGCCAATCAGTGGATTACTCCGGAATTAAACCGTGCCATCGAAAAAATTTCACGGCAGGTGCATGCAAGCATGCACGGGTTTTACTTTGGTCGCTATGATATCCGCTGTCCCTCGGCCGAGGCCCTGATGCAGGGCCGCCATTTGAGCCTGATTGAACTCAACGGCGCTACAGCCGAATCGACGGATATGTATGACCCACAGCTGCCGCTGCGCTCTGTGTACCGGATTATGAATCGGCATCTGGATTTGCTTTTTTCCATCGGGGCCGCCAATTACAAGGCCGGGGCGGCAAAATCCAGTTTAGGACAGCTCTTGCGAGCTCTATGGCGCTACCACCAAAACCGACCCGAAAACCTTGTATCCGATTAAGGCAATCGGCATTTTATTTGGGCAACAAACCAGGAAAAACCATAGACTTCCAGACAAAAGCTGTGCGTGTAGAACCTGGCACCTCTCAGGCTTTGAAATTCATGAAAGTAATCCACTCCATATTTGGCGATCCGCACTTATTCACAGTAGAGCACCGCTTGTTTAATATCCTGACTCTAGTGAATGGTCTGTTAAACTTTGGCAATATACTGGCTCTTGATTTTGACAATTACGCCCGGATCATTCTGCTGAATGCCGGCATTGGTCTGGTCTTTATTGGCCTGTTTTTTATCTCTCGCCTGACGGGCAGTTATCGGGTTCTGTACTGGCCCTTTATGCTTTCTATGTTAGCGTTCCTGATGATCAATATCATCCTCAATGCCGGATCTCTGGGCGGCACGCAGTATTATTTGATCACCGCACTGGTTATCGGAACCATACTGGGCAAAGACCGCTTCTCGATTCTGACCTGTTATGTGCTTTTTGGCCTGGCTGTCGTCGCCCTGTTTGTGATCGAAAACTGGTTTGGCGAACTGATTGTAGCCTACAAAAGTCCCGACGACCGTGTTTGGGATGTATTTGGCAACTTTTTCTTTGTGCAAATGCTGACTTCAGGAATTGTTTGGGTGATGTCCGGCGCGCTCAACAGTGAACGGGGCCGGTCCGACCGGCTTTTGTTGAATATACTACCAGACCAAATTGCCGGCGAACTGAAGCTGAAAGATTCGGTCAAACCATTGCAATATGATCAGGCCACAGTGCTGTTTACCGATTTTGTGGGTTTCACCCGCATTGCCGAAAAACTCAGTCCGGAGGAACTGGTTCAGGAACTCGATCATTGCTTCCGCTTCTTTGATGAGGTCATGCAGCGGCATCGCATGGAAAAGATCAAAACGATCGGCGACGCCTATATGGCTGTTGGCGGAATACCGGAAGCCAATGGGACCAATCCGGTTGATGCCATTTTAGCCGCCCTCGAGATTCAGGCCTTTATGCAGGAATTAAACGAGCGGCATTCTGCTGCGGGAGCAGAGTTTTGGCAGATGCGAATTGGTATCCACACTGGTCCGCTGGTTGCCGGGGTCATCGGTACCCGCAAATTTGCTTACGATGTCTGGGGTGATGCCGTCAATCTGGCCAGCCGGATGGAATCATCGGGGGCGCCCGGCGCGGTCAATATCTCCGGTTACACCTATGAGCTGGTGCACGAATTCTTTGATATGGAACACCGCGGCAAAATTGAGGCTAAAAACAAAGGCAAGGTTGATATGTATTTTGTGAAGGCCATCAGGCCGGAATTAACAGAAGCCGCCAATCCGGCCAATCCCAACCTGCTATTTCGGGAACGCTATCACAAACTGGAAACATCATCCGGCTCCACGGCATGAAAACCCGCCGTCGACAGATCATTTTACTAGCCGGAGTGTCGATTCTCATTTTGCTGACCGGCTGTAGCCTGGCCTACTGGCAATACCATTCGCTTGCCAGCACCCATCTGGCATTGCAAGCGACAGAGCTACAAAGCCAGGGGAAACTGATGAGCGGCATTTTTCAATTCCGGGTGCTACAACCGGAGCTGACGCAGCGCAAACTGCCTGCGGACGCCTTGATCCTGGATCGTCTCAAAGCATTGGCTAACGAACCGGACTGGCAGCCCCCTTCCCGCCCCGACCAGCCGGTAAGTGAAATGATTATTTATCTGGCCAGGGAGAACGGAATTCCAGGCAGACTGAATGTATGGCAGCTGTTGCCAGGCGAAGACCAGGACCGGCCCTACAGTGACCCCCCCCCCGGTCTGGCTCAAAGCATTGTAACAAATCAAGCGGGCGAAAATAATATCCGACAGTCCTTTCCAATTTTTTTCCCGGATGGTTCCGTTGCAGCCTTGCTTGTGCTCTATCAAACTCGCAATGCCTTGCCGCTGGCCATGTATATGATGGTGCCGTCCATTCTATTGGCAGCGATGATTACAATCGCAGCCCTTTGGTTAACGCAATTCAGGGTCGTGCGATTGCAGCAAACCCTGCGCCAGTCCTTTCGCAAGTTGAATGAGTCCCGACACCGTTATAAATACCTGATTGAGAATTCCAACGATATTCTGTTTACCCTGGACCGTAATTTGCGGGTGTTGACCGTCAATCGGTCTGTAATGGAACATCTTGGTTTAACACCACGAGCTTTGATCGGGCAAAACATTATGGACATTATATTCTTCCAGGAAGACTCTTTGGATCCTTTGAATCGTAACATCATTCTGGAGAAGTTCAATCAACTGATTCAACGCAAAATCAACAAAATCCGCTTCAAGAGCCAGTTTCAGCTCAAAGCGACCGGCGAAGTCCAGCCCTACCGTCTGGAATTCAGCCTGCCGCGTCCGGGAAGTAAACGAAAGAGAGAATCGCGATCCGAAAAAATGGAGATCTACGGTCGCGCGGAAAAAGAGGATCGTGATATTCTGGTCGCGGCTTTTGTGCGCGAGCGGCGCAGTTATGCGATCGGCAACTCGTTGATTGAAGCAGAGGAAATCAGTCGACGAATCACGCGTAACCTGCGCCGTTATATTCCGGATGCCAGGACAAAGGGTTTGAATCTAGCTGTGCGCGAATTGATCCTGAACGCGATCGAGCATGGCAATTTGGGCATCACCTACGAGGAAAAAACGAAGGCCTTGCAGGAAGGTCATTACATGCGTATGTTCCGCCACCGGCGCGAAGATCCCCGTTTACGCGATCGGCGGGTTTTTATTGATTTTATTCTGAATGAACGCGTGTTCTGGGTCCGGATCACGGATCAGGGAGAAGGTTTTGACAGCCAGGGCTGGCTGGATCGGCGCATGGACTCGCCGGCTCAGCTAACAGCCACCCATGGACGCGGTCTTTTACTGGCGCGTGATGGCTTTAATAGTCTGCGCTACAACGAAGCCGGCAACTCGGTGACAGGGGTCTTTCGGATTGCAAATTCCTGAGTAGCTGCGGCCCGGTCCCGGGGCCAAAAAATGCAGCCACAGCTCTGTCTATAGTGAAATTTCAATGATTACGCTGGTTTTTTCCTTCCGGGGCTCCGGAAAAATACTGCATTTATAGTGGATGCCCTCTTTCTTGCAAATCTCCTCTAAATAGGAATTGTACAAAAGACCCAGGCCGGCCCCCAGTTTATCTGGATCCTCACTGCTTTGATAAAAATCCGATATATTAAGCCCATCCGTGTTTGTTTTTAGTTTACGGTTCAATTTGTCACGCATCGTGTCATCAATCAGACCGTAGTTGGATATACTGACCTGGATACGATACTGCTTGCCGACCGACATTCGTTCCGGATTCATATTCCAGGCCAGATCCAGCATCTGCCCCTCGCGTTCGGCCATTTGCATTACCAAATCGCGATTTGCTTTCTCGCGCAACCAGCGGTCGACATCATCACGAGGACACAGGCCGTTTTTTACAATGATTCTCTCAAAATGAGCTTTCTCCGCATTTTGAATGAATTCCATGATTAAATTGCTTAAATGCGTTGCCAGCCGGGTATGCTCCAGGTAACGGGCCACCATCGTGACGAAGGTGCGCTTCATCACCTCTTTTTGATTTGTTTGATATATAATAAAGAATATATACCAAATACGACGATCAATCCAGCTGATGAATTTGGCCACGCTCATCAACATGGCCTGGCGGTCTTCATCATTCAAGGCGGCATTCATTTCAATATTTTCAATAACGGCTTCGGTTATTTCATTTTCTATACGCTGAAACAGGGCCTGATTTTTTCCCAGTAAAGCCTCGACACTGCCCGGATGAATATGCTTTAAATCCACAATGGAGTGCTTGGGGTTCTTGCGGTTAAAGTCTTTGACCACATTCGTCGCAAACATGGTCGTTGCCAGCGAAGGGCTCAACTTTTTATATAAAATGCCATACATGATCAGATTGTTAGTACTGATGATATGATAACGTCTGGTAAGCAGGGCCGGCAGGGTGGCGTAGATTTCTTCTAAAAAAGAATTCAGGACCAGCTTTTGTACTGTGGCGGCATTAAAACGCGGTGATTCCAGGCCCTCTGAGGTAACACCCTCTTTGTTGGTGACCCTTTTTAAGGGCGTTCCGCTCTTTTGAAAGAGAAGCTGACCTGAATTCGTCAGAATCAAACGACACGGCAAATCAATAAATTTGTCCGTCCTTTCCGTGACTGGTGTTTGATCCATGCCTATTCAGCAAACAACCTGCCTGAAAGGACGTCAATCAAAAAGAGCCGGCCTGACGACCAACAGACTGGCTGGCAGTTTTTTTTTCAAAGCCTGTTTGCTTGTAGTGACTTTATTACCTTTTGTATGGCGGTCTTTCGGTGTTCAGCGGCGGTACGGGCGATCGAAAAGCGGCAAAGGCGTCGATTCCAGCTGGGCAATGTGCTGCTGAATCTGGATATGTATGAAAGATGGGGGCATGGTTCAGACAAAAAAATGGAGGCCGAACTCCAAAAGGCCGACCGTTATGCCAGTGAGAGCGTGCAATTGGAAAAAGAAATCCGCCAAAAATGTCAAAAATTGACCGGGCCGGACCGGATCCGCTGGGCCCAGGCCCATCAGCAGCTTTTACAGGCATATATCGACCAGCTCTCCACACAAGCCGACCGGGCAGCAACGGAAATTTATGTCGCCAAAGAAGAAATCGCCGCATGGCAGGCCCTTGCCCGTGGAGAGCAGGACTACGTCAGTCAAAATGTGTATTATGTACATTACGACCAACAGGAGTACCAGGCATATTTTGGACCAGCTGATTAAGCTGTGCCCGCAGCAGGCTCGCATACCGGCCCAAAAACATTCCATTCGTTTTACCACTTTCGCCGGGGCCGGAATCCATTCTGCTTGACAGACTGCCACCGGAGTATCTTGCTGCGACATGAGTTTTACAGATCGGTTAGTAGAAATTGCCAATCAACTGGGCAAACGTGACCCGCAGCAGCCCGATTTGCTAGACGGAGTCATTCAACTTGTTCGTGAAAACGGTATTACGGGACTGCTCCATGACCTGAAAACGAAGGGGCTCGGAGAACTGGCGGCCAGCTGGATCGGCCCTGAAGAAAACAAACCGATTAATACGGACCAAATCAAGGCCGCTCTCGGCAGCGCCAACCTGCAATCCCTGGCAGAGAAGGCCGGTGTTTCTGCTGAAAATGCGTCCCAATTCTTTACCGAGGTACTACCTGGACTCATTGACCGGCTGACACCCAAAGGTGAAATCCCGGCCGACGACCCCGGTGCAACATCTACCACCGACACCGAAAGCAACAACACTCACGGTACAGAAGGTTCCTGGTAATACACTTTCCTGCAAAGCATCATAATTTCGGCTTCAATACTGCAGACTGCATCCGAAAACCAGACGTTCAGGCTACGCCGGTAGTTGAAGCCTTGAAAAGGCTATCCATATTTCAAAAATCAGGTTTTGACCCGAAACGCACTGACGGTCTATAATTTATTTTCCTATAGTTATATTTTGTCTCTGCGTCTAAAGTAGAGGCCGGTAAAAACTGATCTAATCCACACCGCCAAACAAATACGAGCGGCCCACAGCACACGCACTAGACAGTGGTGGGCCCTCCGATGCGAAACCAGGGCTAGATTTTATTAGCAACAATTGGCGACTGGAGTGCACGGCAGCCAGAACCCGGATGGCCGCTTTTTTGTAAAATTTGTGTAAAAAGCTGCATTTTGAATGTCTAATTAAAATGCCCGGATCTGTAATACAGGCATGGTCGAAAAAAGCACTTTCGAAAATATCGTTATACTGAAGCTGAAGGGCCATATGGACCTGGAGCGAATCAAGGAAGTCGAAGAAGTCTTTCAGAGTAGTCTAAACGAAGGTCACATCAACTTTATCGTGAATATGCTGGATGTTAAAGATATCAGCTCCAGCGGAGTGGCCATATTGCTGGCGATGTTTCGCAAGCTGGAACTGAATAACGGACGTATGGCATTATCTGAACTCTCGGCCGTCAGCGATTATGTGCTGGATTTGGCCGGATTAAGCGACAGTTTCTCCATTTATCACGGCGATAATGAGGCCCTTGACAGTTTCCTGCTGCCGGATTTGCCGCGCCGATTACGTGACGTGTAGCGGATATAGCGGCCCGGCATAACGGAGAGAGTCTTTCTGCATATAGACACGTTGCTGGTTTGATTGGCGATCAAAATCTGCGCCGCCAGCCTGTAATCCAGGCGCAACAGTTCAGAGAAACCCGGCATTGGGCCCATCTTGAATGACGGTCTGGTAAATTTAGAAGTTGCCCCCAAACAGCCTCTTGCAAACAGGACGTGTTGCCACCAACGAAATTTCTATCGAAATAGAGCAGGATGCGAGCAATTTAGGAGCTTTGCGTTCAAATTGCGCTCAGTGTCCCAACAGCCATGGATGATTTTGGGACGCCTTCTTAATAGTATCTGTGCTTTAACCGTTGACTTTGCCTGAGGACATTGAAGAGATTCGCGTAAGTGGGGTATCATTAGCATTAGAATCACAGCCTTTACATATGACCCGAGTACTATCTGGAATAATTATAAAACGCTTTATTGTATCTGACAGGTCTTGTTAGCAATGAATCAGCCGATTTTATCCTGAATCATTTGCATATTGTTTACTACGTCCCAATAACCATGGTGAATCAGTATTACCTGCTTGCCAAACCCGGGATTTATAAAAAGATCTGCAGCTATAATGAAAGCCTGTCTGATTCGAAAATATGGTAATAACCAGGTACTGGAATATACAGATAAACACCCGGTACCCGAGATCGGGGATCATGAAATTCTGGTGCAGATGGTTGCTGCCAGTGTCAATCCCATTGACTGGAAGGTTATGCAAGGCAAAGCCAGGCTACTGTTAAAGTATTCTTTTCCACTCATTCTGGGCAACGATGGAGCCGGTATTGTTTCACAAGTTGGCCACGCTGTCCAGGGCTTCCAGCCAGGGGACGCTGTTTATTTTCGGCCCGGTAAAAACCGGATCGGCACTTTTGCTGAATATTGTGCAGTGGATGCCAGTGAAGCCTGCCTCAAGCCAGCCAATCTGGGGTTTGAGGAAGCGGCCGGTATTCCCCTGGCCGGATTGACTGCCTGGCAAGCTCTGTTTGAAATCGGTCAATTGCAAGCCGGTCAAAAGGTTCTGATCCATGCCGGGGCCGGCGGTGTAGGCAGCCTGGCAATCCAGCTGGCCCGCAACATTGGCGCCCATGTCATTACAACCTGCAGTTCCCGTAATGTAGAACTGGTCCGCAGCCTGGGCGCAGATCAGGTGATTGACTACACAAAAGAAGATTTCTCGGCCGTCCTGCAGGATGTGGATCTGGTCTTTGACACTATCGGCGGCCCAAGCCTGCCGGCATCCTTTCAGGTTCTGAAGGCCGGTGGGCAGCTGATCAATATTCAGAATATACCAACTCCGGAATCTGTTGCCGACTATGATTTGAATCCATTGATCCGGATCTTACTCGGCCTGCTAAACCGACAGACAACAAAGCTGGCCAAAAAGCACAAAGTAAATTATTCTTATTTATTTATGAAACCCAGCGCTGAGCAACTACACCAATTGAAAAATTTAATTGAAGGCGGCCAGCTCAAACCGGTCGTGGACCGGGTATTCCCTTTTCCTCAGATCGCCGATGCCTTTGCCTACCAGCAAACAGGCCGGGCACGGGGAAAAATTATCATCAAGCTTTAATACGGCGTACTTTTATACCGGATCATTTCAAGATGATAATTTCCAGCAGTAATCGATACTCGCAGCGCGCAGTATTTACTGCAAAAAGTCGGGCTGATCAGAAGAAGCGGGGCTTTACTATTACCCAGCCCATCCTGGATGGGGACCATTGGGCGACCGGCTACCCGGCGATCACGTATGCCTGACCCGGATTTGATTCTAGATTGGCCCAGAGCCCGGCGGGAATTGCGGGTATCTGACCCGGGGCCATTGATCACCGTAGTTCAAAATGATATACCCTATTGCCAGGAGTTTATCTGTTATCGGTCCAGCCGTTCCAGCTTGACGAGTCTGCCGGCCTTCCTGGTCAATCTGCCCGTCCAGCTGGCTTTCAGTCAAAATCCAGCGGTATTGGTTGATTTTAGCGCAACCTGGTCAGATATTATGAATGGCAATGACCACGCCTTTGGCCGGCCATCGGTATATAATTTACTGCGCCGTGAAATCCGTAGCAATGGGATTCAAAAGAGCAAGCACACACAGATTCATGTCTGGCTGATCAAAAAAACCTCCCGTCGGGCTGCGGATGGAGATGAAGAATACCGTTATGAATTATGCGGGTATACTAATAAAATCTATTTCTATATTGGTTTCTCTGGTTATGTAATTCATTAGGCCGAATCGCTTCATGGGATCATGCTGGCAGTCTTCCAGCCAGGGCCAACTGACAGTTGAAGCAGTGCTAAACGCATCGCAGATATAGAATCCAGATTCCGTGCGCAAATACAGGGTGACCACAGATTACCGGCTTTGAAATGACCGCGTTAAAGAGAAGTTTTGCAGTTTGGACAGTGCACCGCTATTTAAAATGCAAGGCCTACCCCAAAGTGTCCGCTATAAACGCGAACGTTGTCTTTCTCAGCATAACCGGCTTCGATTGCTTCCTGAAAAAAATACTCCGTAGCCTCAGCCTGCAAAACCAGATAAAAACTATCCGATAAAAAAATGCGGCTGCCCACTTCAGCGCCGGCTCGCAGGACTGTCACTTCGAATTTATGCTCCAGACCGCCGCCGATTTTTAAGCGGAAGTATGGATCCCAAACGGAATGATCAACAAAGTGAAATCCCAAATGCACGTTAAAAGAGCTGATTTGCAGAAAACCGATGATATCGGAGCGAAGCAGCGCCGGCAAGAGCTCTGCTTGTATCAGTGTTTGTTGTCCCCCCGGGATAAGACTTACATAAGGCTGCAAATAGTTTGCCATACCGATGGCAATGATACCATTCTCTTTGGACAAATTGGACAAGCCAACAGTTTGTGCGAACACGGGTGCCGAATCTGCCGCCAAACTGCCCAAAGGGATATCACGAGCATTGAATTCTTCATGATACAGGGAAAAACCGAGTCCAAACCAGTCTGCGAGAGCCCACTCCAGCAGCAGCTCTCCGCCGCGGGAATCAAAATGCGGATCGGGCATGGTACTGAAAGCAAGGGCGCTGATCCGCTTCTGCTCCTCAGTGCCGTATTGCCAGGTATAGGGCCCGATGATCAGTTTTTCATTCGCTGATTCCAGGTCATTGATGAGCCCGCCATCAAATTTGAATGCCTGCAGACCATGGAGTTCAACAAAGAATCGCCCATCCCGGAATCCCTCCTCTGCACCTATCCACCCTGAATGTAAAAAAATCAAACCGCCAATCAGCACGACCAGGACTTGTTTATTCATTATTTTCCGCTTCATTTGGGCTGCCTCCCCATTGTCGATAAAAGTCTTTGCAAACTTTTTTTCAGCTTAAACCAATGGTGCTACATGTCAACAAAAGCAGCTAAAAAATGCCATCGCACAAAACAGAATAGCTGCATGGTGCAGATCAGATAGTCCTTTTTGCTTCCGGCCTGATCCTGTGCCAGAAAGCTGACATCAATCGTTTCATAAGATATCAGGACAGAATTCATAGCTGCTTAACGGGGTCACCATGCCGAAAAGCATATGAAACAATCACTCAGTGGTAATAGAACGCCCGTGATAATTATTGCGAAACGGCTCCTTGAGCCGGACAAAAAGCTCATGTACGCCTCTTAAGCAGCCATGGAGTTGTGGGACATAGCCGAAGCTCGGGCGCTTTTGCAATTTTAAATCAACATTCCTTTTGGTTTATACAGTATCCACAGATTTGTTTATGAGACAACTCTTGTGTTCAGCTGATAGCTATTTCTCGGACTCCAGCCGAAGCGCTTCTGCGTTGTGACCGGCCTGTAAATAGGCAGCAATCGCTTTTTCACGCAAGCCCTGAATGTAGTGCCTGCGACTGCCATCAATACGCGAAGGCACACCTCTGATTGCAGCCTCGAAAAGGCGACCCGCCTGAAGATAGTTTTGACCGGCAAGTGATTGCTCGGCATGCAAGACCAGGCGTTTGGATTTTACCCAGGGATAACATTGCTTGCAAGGCTGGTTATTATTGAGCAATAGACGATAGCCCGCCAGGGCATCCATATTTTCCATAGCTGAGTTCATCAGGCAGTCAGCCGGATGATCATAGAAATCGGGTAAAAGATAAAAAGCGTGGCCAAATTCATGTGCCAGCAAGAAGCCTCCCAGCATTTGATTTCGCAATGATCGTTTAATAGAACGTTGCTTGCTGACACCCTCAATTTGGCCGTATTCTTCTATAATATTAACGAGGAGGCTCCGTCCGCCCAGAGCCATTCGAGCCGGACTGCTAAAAGAAGAGCCGCCAACCTTGGCGTGTTTGGCAATACTATGTGGATAGGGCTCAGACATCAAATCAAACACTATCAGGCTATTCGTAATGACGATATCGTATTTTTTTTGGGCATGCATCAGTCCCAGCCAATGGACATAGGATTGACCTGGTTTCTGGCGCCAAACAAGCTGCCCTCTGTTGTTAGTACGCTGTTTGAGCCATTGTATCTTTTTATTATAGGTTTGATGCAAGGCTGCAAAAGCCTGATTATAATTGTGAATTGGTTGATCAGGAAAGAATCCTTGTAACTTCTCAATTTTATAATGCTTTAAAAAAGCTATAGCTGTCTTGCGAAATCGGCTCGAGTGTAAAAGAGGATCCTGATCTGCAAGCTCCGGCCGGTGACGCCAATGCTTGATCATTTTGAATACCCGATCTTCCTGATACGATACCGAATGGAAAAAGGCATCCAGATCAACCTTTCCGGCATCCACAAAGCTCAATGTGACGTCACGACCTAGTTTATGCTCAATGACCTCTCGGCTGCTTTGCAATACCTGCTGCAAATCCTGATCACTTAAAACCGGCAGCAGCGGATCAAAAACACGCACCACTTGCAGTTCGATTTGCATAGGCCTGGTTTTTGAATCGACATGGCCTGGCTCACTATAGACAGCAGCCGCCAAAGACAACCCCGTCAGGATAAACAAACCCGTTTTAAAGCGCATTCTCCAGTAGATAGTGATCAAATGATCATGTCAACAAAAGCAGTTTAAGGTACCAACGACTCTTGTCTCTAAATGGCGCCAGGGGTTAACCGAGAAACGCCGGCCGTGAGGCTGAATAATGCCCGATGGCCCTACACCTGCGAAACCAAATGTCAAGACAATGTGTGGCTTTCCAGCAGGAACAGGTTTCATATATTGCAGAAAACTCCAGCACCCCAACCGCTCCCCGCAGTCGGCTGGCGAGTCAGAGTTCCTATCGCTTTCATGAATGACTTGAACTTTTGTGCTTGTGGAACCATCGAATTTGTTGCAACATGGCGCTTCCTGTCGGCAGAATCTGATGAAATCACCTCAAATTATTATCCTCAGCCTTGCAACAATGCTCGCGACCACACTGCTATGGGCCTTGCCAAATATGTCCGGACGCAAGGGAAACAGCATCGAATTTCGCCATCCCGACCAAATCCTGAATACGCAAGGCCGCGGCAGCGACCGGGCTTTGGTTATAGACAATCAGAATCGCCACGCAGTGGCTCTGTTTTATAAGCTACACTACGAGCCATACACCAAAATTCCCAACCAATGGACTGGCGATACTCGCAGCTGCAAAATCGGCCGCAACAGCGATGCCTATCAGGATGCCACTCTGAAGCTGTTACAGTACTACCGTGCCATGGCCGGCGTGCCGGCTGATGTCAGCTTTGCTGAAAAATACAATGCGCCGGCTCGCGCTGCCGCTCTGATCATGGAGTCCAAAAACGATCTCAGTCACAACCCGCCAGCCAACTGGCCCTGCTACAGCGCAGCCGGGAAAAAGGGAGCTGGTTCTTCCAATCTGTGCCTGGGGTGTGTCGGTCCGGATGCAATCACAGCCTATGTCCAGGATGCCGGGGTGCCCGGCGTGGGCCACCGGGAATGGGCCCTGCATCCGCGCCAGCAGGTTCTCGGTTCCGGCAGCTCCAAACGAGCACATGCATTGTATGTATTTGGAGACTGGCGGCCGGAATCCGCTGTAGAAAAAATTCAAACGGTTGCCTGGCCTCCAGCCGGCTACGCACCGTATCGATTTGGTCTGGATGGCGGCTACCCATGGTCCTTTCAACATCATGGCAAATCTGTGGACCATAGCAAAGCCAGTGTGCGCATGAGCCGGGCTGGCAAAAGCATTACGATCAAAAAAGAATCCGGCAATCGGGGCCTGCTCGTCTGGTATCCGGTCGGTCTGCCGCGAGCAACCTATCAGAATCAGTATAACAAGCCGGACAAGGATGTAAACATTACAGTTACCATCAGCAACCTGATGGTCGATGGCCAGGCGCGCACTTTTACATACACGGTGAGCTTCATCGACCCGCAAGCTGTACTCCAGGAAAACCCGGAAACAGATCCTGCCAAGCCAACGGATAGCACCGATCCGGATGAAATCGAAACAACGCCGATCAATCCGGCTCTGAATCTGCCCATGCTGCAAAACATCTACAAGGGTCGCACCGAGCAGGCCCTGGGTCTCTTGAAACAGGGAGCTGATCCCAATGCCCGCTCCCGGGGCGGCTGGTCTGCCTTGATGTACGCCGCCTGGTTCGGGCAGAGCTCAGTTGTAGAAGCACTATTAAAAGCCAAAGCCGATCCAGATTTCAAACATGACGGCTGGAATGCTGCCGGGCTTGCCCGCTACCGCAAGCATGAGCAAATTGCCCAAATAATCGAGGCCCGCTCCAACACGAAAGCCATGCAACCAGCAAGCCGCAAACACAGTGTGGCAGCACCCTGAAGAGACTTCAACAAACATGTTAGATGTAATCATAAACATTGTCAGCGGCGCAATTTTTTTGGGCATCAGCGGAGCTTTTGTGCTCGTCGTTTGGCTGCATGGAAACAAGAAAGTCACGAGTGACTATTCAGATTCACCTGTCGAATCCGGCGATGACTTTGGTGATGGTGATTGATATAAGCTCGTAACACTTGTAACCCGGGGACTGTATCTCTGTTAGCATCGCGCTTATTGTCTGCCCTTCCCGGGCTTTTACGCAGCATTCAGGCGCAAGCATTGTACCAGGGGATGGTTTTGGGCTTTGGTACCAATGGCCGGTATTGAAATTACCGGAAATAAATATGCTTTACAGCCTTGTTACCGGCAGCAATTACTATCAGATTCCGTAAGAAAGGATCCTCGAGTACGTTTAATTATTTTATGGTGAAATTCAGGAATTTAATGATTATTCTGTATTTGGGGCTGCCGAGTCTATTGCTAGCCGATACCGTATTATTAAAGAATGGACTTGTATTATACGGCAAAGTCGTTGGGCAAAGCCGGACAATCGTACAGTTGAAAACTGCGACCGGGCTCCGCAAAATCGAAAAAGCAACCGTTAGACGTATCATCTTTGGCAGCAATACTGAAAACAACCCCACTGAGGATTATAAAAAACCAGCCACCGAAAATGAAACATCCAATGAAGACACCGGGAATACAACAGAAGATTTTTCAATTGATGGCGATACTGCAGCTGACAAAACTCAAGAAACCACGTTTGAACAAACCGGCAATGAATGGCGTTCGGCGATTTTACCTGGCTGGGGGCAGTATCGTTCCGGCCAAAAACTAAAAGGCAGCGCCATTGGAGGCGTCTTTCTTTTGGCAGGCGGAGCATTGGCCCAATCCCATCAACAATATTTGACTGCCAGAGCCGATCTGAATAATTTTGGTGGTGATCTGTTGCCAATCTTGTTGCCAACCAGTGTGGCCAATGGAGACTTGCTTACTGTGATTCTTTGGAATCAACCTTTTGCTGATTTGCATGCCAGTATTGACAAACAATTTGATCAAGTACAACACATCAGCTGGCTACTGGCCGGCATATATGTTTACAATCTGATTGATATCTTTTTTCTACGCGCAGACCCTCAGCGAGAGGCGCAATCTGCACAAAGGCTAAAGTCCTGGCAAGTAGAAACCGGGATCTCCAATCGCAACAGTGGCCCGCCAGCTGACAGGAACCCTTTGCATCTGCAGCCCCAGGGCAGTCCGATGGAAAGCCAGGCAGCGCTGGAAATAAAAATTTCGTTATATTTTTAAGAAATCACACACAAATACATGGAAGTATTCGACCAGGAAGAACTACTATCATATGTCTGCTAAACTGATTGCGAATGTACAACGAAAAGGAAAGGATAGGCCGGCAAAGATGAGACTCCCATGGCTTCCGGCCGGATTTTTTTTCATAGCGCTGTTCTCTGTTGCCTGCGTTGGCAAAACACCCGACAACCCGGCCGACCCTGCCAGTTCATCGTTCATAATAAGCACCTTTATTACCTGCTCTCTACGCGACTGTAATCCTTCAGCACCGCAACTGGATTACACCAATACCGCCTACAACTTAATACTGAATACCGATATTACCCCTTTACGGCCCACGCTAAAAGGCAGTCGCTTGTCTACCTGCACCGCCACACCCGCAATGCCGGTCGGACTACAGCTAGATCAGATTACATGTGCCATCAGTGGGACGCCCACTGTGGGTCAAATCTCCACGAGCTATACGATTACAGCCACAAATAATTACGGCACCGCAAGTGATATCATCAGCCTCGCCATTCAACTCGCGGCTGTTCCCCATTATGCATACGTTAGCAATCCCGGCGGAAACACTGTCTCAATGTATTCAATAAATGCTACCACAGGCGACCTGACGTCCATTGGTACTATCGCTGCAGGCACGGGTCCGAATGGTCTGGATGTGGATCCATTTGGTCGCTACCTTTATGTCACAAGCTATGGCAGTGCCAGTGTTAACATATACACGATCAATTCGGATGGCACATTGCAGGCCAATGGTAGTGTAGCCGCCGGCAGCAATCCGCACGCCATTGTTGTTGATCCAGGCGGGAATTTTGTCTACTCTGCCAATTACGGCACCGGGAATACTTCCCAATTCAAAGTGAATGCGGATGGCACCCTCGCGGTAAACTCCCCGGCTGCCGTAGCTGCTGGCAGTTCTCCCTGGGGGATCACCGCTGATCCCTATGCAAAATACGTCTATGCGGTGAATTATGGCAGTAACGACATTTCTATGTACACAATCAACCAGTCTACCGGTGCGCTAACCGTAAATGGAACCATAACAACCGGAGCTGGCGGCAGTCCGCGAGGCATCGCCGTAGATCCCGGTGGCAACTTTGCATATGCTACCAATAGAAGCGCCAACAATGTGGCCATGTTTAAAATCAACACCGATGGCACCTTGACGGCAAACACCCCGCCAACAGTTGCAGCAGGGACCCAGCCGCGCGGTATTGCCATTCATCCCGGCGGCAAATATGTATATGTGACGAATCAGGGCACAAGCGACGTATCCATGTACATTATTAACGCAGATGGAACACTGAGCGCTAATAGCCCCTCGGCAATCGCATCCGGCACTGCCCCGCATGGCATCGCAATCGATCCTTCCGGTCAGTTCGCTTATGTAGCCAATACTGCCAGTAATACTGTATCTATTTACAAGATCGACAGCGCCACGGGTCTACTCTCGAGTGTCACTTCAGCTGCTGCAGGTACGGGCTCCGAGTTTGTCACAGTCTGGTAGAGCGCGGCCTGCTTGGGCCGGAACTCTGGCCGCAAATGGGTCTTACAGTCAATCCATATGGGCTGCGGCCATGCTTGTCGGCATTGATTTGCCCACTCCGCCGATCATTTGATCTGGATCAACCAGCTTGTCGAAGACATCCGGCTCCAATATCCCCAGTTCGGCCGCCGCCTCTTTCAGCTGCAGATCATGCTGCCAGGCATGTTTGGCAATCCGGGCCGCCTGATCATAGCCTATGTGAGGGTTCAGAGCGGTTACCAGCATCAGTGAGTTTTCCAGATGCTGTCGTACGCGCTGTTCATTCACCTGAATTCCAGCCACGCAATGATCCTGAAAGGACCGGACCGCATCTGACAACAGTCCGATAGAATGCAGTACATTATGAATAATAAGCGGCTTAAAGACATTCAATTCGAAGTTGCCGCTGCTGCCGCCCACATTCACAGCCACATCATTGCCGATGACCTGGGCACACACCATCGTTAAAGCTTCGCTCTGGGTCGGATTCACCTTACCGGGCATAATCGATGAACCCGGTTCATTCGCCGGCAGGATCAGCTCCCCTAACCCGCTACGTGGCCCGGAAGCCAGCCAGCGAATATCATTGGCAATCTTGATCAGGTCTGCTGCCAGGGTTTTCAATTGGCCGTGCAAAGCCAATAACGGTGCATGGCTGCTCAAGGCGGCAAATTTATTTGTTGCTGTTTGAAACGGCAGTCCAGTCAGTTGTGCAATATGCTTTGCGGCGAGCGGACCGAATGCAGCCGGTGCATTCAGTCCAGTTCCCACCGCAGTTCCGCCGAGCGCCAGAAAATAAACATCACCCAGGGCTGCCTGCAAGCGTTGCCGATTATCAGTCAGCAAGCTGACATAGCCGCCAAAAAGCTGACCGAAACTGAGCGGGGTGGCATCCATCAGGTGTGTTCGACCGATCTTGATGATATTGTGGAATTCGCGAGCCTTGATTTCCAATCCCCGTTGCAGAGCTGCCAGAGCCGGATCAAGATTTTGGGTAAACGCTGTTACAGCCGCAATGTGCATCGCAGTCGGGAAGACATCATTCGAGCTTTGCGACCGGTTCACATGATCGTTGGGATGCACAGGAGTTTTAGTACCCATAGCTGCACCAGCCATTTGATTGGCCCGATTGGCAATGACTTCATTACAATTCATGTTTGTCTGAGTACCGCTGCCGGTCTGCCACACACTCAGCACAAAGTGCTCATCCAGCCTACCGCTGATGACTTCATCAGATGCAGCAACGATTAAATCTGCTACCGGACTGGAAAGCTGGGCCAACTCCAGGTTAGCCAGAGCGGCTGCTTTTTTTACAATTCCAAGAGACCGAATAAAGACCGGAGGAAAACGATCATTGCCTATTTGAAAATTGTGCCTTGAGCGCTCCGTCTGCGCACCCCAATATCGATCCTCCGGAACCTGGACTGTACCCATGGTATCTGACTCATTGCGAAAGCTCATGTCCGCAAACAAATCAATTGAGCAGGGCCGGCAATGGAAAAACCGCCTGCGGCCCCACGATTCCCCTGCTGAAGAGCGGCCTTGTTCTGGACGGCATCCTGGTTTCTTTTCAGAATCCAGGGACCGCAAACTATGAGAAGCCGCCCCGCTTGCAGCCAAATCCGGCGCGGTCCCTTGAGCGATATCCCGGACCTGGGCTGCGAACTACTTTGGGCCAGCATTCTCTCGACCAGATGACGTTGATCAAAACTACATTTTTTTTCAACCAGGGCAAAAAAAGGGGAACCAGCCGGAGGGCTGCTAACAAGCAGTCTTAAAAAAGTTTAAACAATCAACAGTCCCGGCTGTCCAAGCAACATCACCATACAGGGATATTGCAAATGAAAAATAAAGTCTATAAAACAGTTCAAAAAATCAGCGCATCCGTAGCTATTCTGGCGACAGTTCTACTGTCTCTGTCCGGGGAGCTGCATGCCGGGGATTTTGAGGACTGGCAGCGCATTTTGGAAAAACATAACCGATGGGACCGTAGTCAGGGAGGACTGGCCATGAATCCCGTCGTCAGCAACTCGGCCCGCCAATTACTGACTCGCTATAAAATGCAGACCATAACTGGTAAAACCGGTTTGACCAGCAGCATCACCGGGACCCGCCTGGATCAAACCCTGAGCATCCTGGCCAGTGACCGCGGGCTACATCAAAAGATCAGTTCAACGGACCTGATTCAGGGTTTGATTGCGGCCAATCAGTTAAATAACATTATTGTTGACTCCGTAAACAAACTGGGGATCGGCAGGGATCGCAAAATTACACCGGATGAAATCCGTCAATTAAGCGGTTACATTGCCGCAAACCACAGATCCGAGTGGGAGCTATATCATGGGGATGACGAAGGTAACGAAGAAACCGGCTATCATTTTGTGCAAAATGACGGTGGTAACAGCCGCATATTTGGCCAAAAGGCAGCCGACACAGTCATTGATGGCATTTATCACCTGGGATTCGGAACTACGGCCGACGGCCAGAACTTGCTCAATGAAGATAATAACAAAAATATTAGCGTCGCCGATGCTGCCAATTGGTTAAGCTCATTGTTGTATGGCAACATCGTTCCCGTCCAGGGATAAACGAAGCATTGCTCATGATTCTGACAGGGTGCTGCTACAGTGCCCTGTCGTAATGAAATCCTTGCCATCCGTGCGCAGCGCTGACAGTCTGATTAAAATGTTGCCAGGTAACAACCGTTTCAGACAGGTTGCATATCTTTTCCCGGGAACGGGTGCCCTGGCGGTGGAGTGTCCCTGACGATGTTGCAACTGCCTGAATCAATTTTATTATCCGGTTTTGGTCCATTCGGACCCCATCATTCCAACCCCAGCGGCTTGATTGCCCGGGCCCTGCACAATTCCCGGATCGGTTCCTTTTTGATTCGCGGCCTGGAACTGGATGTGGACTGGTTGCTCGCAGAGCGTCAGTTAAAGGCGGCCCTGATTCAGCATCCTCAAATACGAGCTGTCTTGTTATGCGGCCTTGCCGACACCAATACGATTCGAATCGAAAGCCGGGCGCGCAATCTAGCCGGCGGTCAGCCAGATAATCGCGGCTATTGTCAATCCGGACGTCTGGACGAGCGCGGTGCCGACAGTTATTCAACAAACATTTCGATCGCCGATCTGCTTGCCATCCAGCATTCTACATCTTTACCTGTTTGCGAGTCCAGCGATGCCGGCGCCTATTTATGCAATGCTGCTTATTATTACATTCGCAACCGTCATCCCGGACTGCCGGCAGTGTTTATCCATTTACCGGCGCGTAGCGAGCAGGAGCTGACTGTTATTGTAGAGAGCGCTTTAAACATCATAGCTGGCCTGATCGCTCCCCAAAAAGCGCCAGGTCCGTAATCTACCCGGCAGAAGCCCCGCACCTGGGAACCAGCCGGCGGAATCATTTACCAGAACGGGGCCGCCCTTAATTCAGTTGACCGAGGGTTTGGACCTTTTTTCTGAAATCCTCATTCGGGACACGGCCCTGATCATCCTGCGATAATTCCGGCCGTATGCCGACCAGAAAATACATTCCCAGTTCCCCGTGGTTTTTCGCCTGGATCAAGCCCCGATACTGGCATTCAAAAAAGTCTTTGACCATCTCAAATGTCTTTTCCGAAATATTCACCCGACCGGTCTGGCCACCCGTCTCCATCCGCGAGGCCACATTAACCGTATCGCCCCAAACATCATAGGCAAACTTCTTTTGACCGATCACCCCGGCCATCACCGGCCCGCTATGAATCCCCAGCCGCATTTCCCACCAGGTGGTACTGGACAGACTCTGTTTGATGGCCTTGATGCCTTCAATAAAATCCTGTATCTCCAGGGCAGCCAAACATGCGTTCACAGCATGAGACCTGTCCGGTTCCGGCAAGCCGCCGGCGCACATATATGAATCCCCGATTGTCTTCAGCTTTTCCAGGTTATTCCTTTCGCAAATCTGGTCAAACTGCAAGAAGAGAGCATCCAGCTCATGCACAAGTTCTCCCGGCGACAGACGCATGGCTTGCCCGGTAAAACCCTTGAAATCGGTGAACAGAATGCTGGCGGATTCGTATAGCATCGGTTCAACAAAGCCTTTCTGTTTCAGCTCTTCAGCGACTTTGGCCGGTAAAATATTCAACAGTAAATCATCGGACTTGCGTCTCTGTTCCTCGGCCACCAGCCTTGACTTCTCCGCTTTCAGGCGGGACAGCTCCAATTCGCGAGTCCTAATGGCGAGGGCCGAGTTCTTCTTGCGAATTTCCAATGCGCTTTGGACCAGCTTGTCCCGAAAAAAAGCCACGACTAAAACGGCCGTGGCAACCGCAATCACCGGCGGCACAATCGCCAGAAAAGTATAATCGCTGGCAATCACCGGGATAAAGGACAATACCACACAGGTAACTAAATACAAAAGCGATCCCAGGGGTCGAAAATGAAACAAGGCACCGGTGATGAATATTTCTACCAGCAAGATATAGGGCTCATTGTGCGACAAACTTATCAGGTAGACTTGTGACAGAATCAATGTATATCCAAGGATCAGCACCAGCAGGATATGATATTTTTTGGTCACTGATTTGGCCCGGTAATTCATTGCGGCCAGTACGGCAAACACCGCCATCATGGCACCGTCCACGATCACATATTGATTGCGGACCGCTACACCCCATTTTTCGGCGAGGGTCAAATAGTCCATCAGGGTGAAAACAGGCATAATGATGAGCAATACCTGGCATCCGGTTTCCAGAATGCGTAGATTGCGATGCCTCAAGTGGGCCCCAAGCTCACGGGTTGCACGACTCATACATGTACCTGCATTCGACCAGAATCACCAGATCCGCCAGACCTGAAAAGAAAAATTTCAACTTCTGGTATATGTAACTAGTAGAGACATCATGCGCAAGAAGGAATTGTGACCAACAATTGCGCATGATTCAACCACCCTGACACTCAAAATTCTCTTTGCGAAAGGTAACATTTTCCGCCTCGGCAATGCACTCCAGTACATCCGCCTTGCCACTGAACTTGCTGCCTAGATGGAAGTTCGACCAAATCAGTGTAATCGGCTCCATGTATTCGTGGGCCGCCAGGCCGCCACGCAGGACATCCAATAACGCATTCAAATTGCGACTGTCCGGACCCTTGCCAGTCAAGGACCCAGTCAAGCGCGCCATCTCGTCGTAAAAATCATCCAGACTGTGCACTTTTTCACCATGAATGATATAAAGGGGCCGCGCATCTTTTTTAACCATATACCCAAGTCCCCCTGCTACGCCTGATGCAGAGCACCAGACGGCTCCATTCTACTGCGATCCAGGCCTGCAGGGCAAGCAATATTCTGCAACCTATACATCGATGCAAATCATACAAATATCGTCATCGAACATATCATTCCCGCGAAACGCGACCAAACGCTGGTATATCCCGACAATAAAATCCTGCGGGCTGGCGTTGCGCATTTCTTTTACAGTGTTGTCCAGAGCGCACTCTTGAAACATGGAAGGCGGATTTTGCATACTCTCCACTTCCAGGATCCCGTCTGTATACAGAAACAGTCGGCTACCGGTTTTAACGTGCAGCTGATTCGTCCGGTAGGTCTTGTTCTTGCGCTCCAAATCGGAATTACTGAATACACCGATGGGAACGGAAGCCGTCCCGTTCAAGGGTGCAATTTGCTCTCCATCAATCAGAATCGGTGCCGGGTGGCCGGCATTGGAATACTGCAACAAACCAGTCTGGTAATTATAAACCAGATATAAAATCGTAATAAAATTGCTGCCGGTATAATTAAACAAGGATTGATTTAAAAATGACAGCAATGCTGCCGGATCCTGACGGATGCTGCCCGCTCGTTCGATATAGCCTTTCAGGACGGCGGTGATCAAGGCCGCCGGCGCGCCGTGACCCGAAACATCACAAATGATGACTCCCAGCACAGACTCCTCCCGGAAACGAATAAAATCATAAAAATCGCCGCCAATGGCCTCCATCGGTTTGTACAAGGCAAATATTTTTTGATCCGGAAAGTCTCCCGGGATCATGCTTTGCTGGATAACGCGTGCCAGACGCAAATCATTTTCGAGCGTATAATTTCGCTTCTCCAGCTCCTTTTTCTGGGCCTGAATCAGATCGTTCTTCTCCGTCATTTCTTCCAGATACTCGATGTCTTTCTGGACAGCGATATGGTTTTTGATAAATAAAATTCCTAAATTAAAAAGCAGGATCGGATAACTGAGTGAAATCAAATATACGTCAATGATAAACAAACCGGAAATTGCCAGGGCATCATGCACAACCCCGGCCATAAAAAGCGCGTAACCAGGCAGAATAAAAAGCGCATTGCGTCTTTTTTTGCCGACCGCAGTCAATATCAAAAAACCCCACAGCAACTGCTGTGCAATACCGGACATCCCGATCAGCATGTAGGTGGCCGCACTCATGGGCTCGTGCAAGGGCCCTTTAAAACAGCTGACCATGGTGATGGCGCTGGTCAGCAGGATCAATCCCTCGAAGACCTTGTAGCGCAAACCGGATATCAGTTCCAGGTAGACAAATATCATTCCCATTTCCAGGGCCAATACACAGAAATAGAGCTTGTCCTTGAGGTTATAATAACGACCGAAATTGTGATTGAAGTATTGAATGGATAACAATCCCCACAGGATGCTGATCAATCCCAACAACAGATTCGCTTTGTGATGTTTATTAAATAATGAGTAAATAATCAAAAAGACGCCCAGATTAAAATTCATGATCCCGGCGCTCATCGGCAAATAACGCACCAGGGTATTTTTCCAGGTAGCATAGCCGTGTATGTCCGGCACGGTCGAAATAAAGATGTCGTCGGCGAATTTGGGATCGATGGACGCGAAGGATCGAATAGCGAGCACATTCGGACCCGCTGTATTCAGCAGGGCCGGCGGAATAAAGTAATAGCGATTGTAATTCCACATGGGAATATACACGGGCGGCTCGCTACCGGATCGTCCGATCTCAATGCCATTCAGATAAACGATATCTGTATCAATGATCTTGCCCACAAAGATCGCCAGCGCCTGGTCGCGCAGTGCCGAGGGGAGTTGAAAAGTACGCCGAATCCAGACCACCTGCACTCCCTGGCGGGTCTGCACCGGCAAGGCGAGTCCTGACCAGGCACTATGGTCAAAACCAGCACTGCTGTATTCCCGCGTATCATTGTAGGCAATCTTCCATTCACCGGCTAAATGCAAGCGATCAGGATTGGCGCAGGCAGCCTGAGAAAAAAGCAGGCAAAAGACTATGAAAAGACTTTTTTTCACCACAGCAGGCCTTGATTGTTCAAGCAGAATTACCCGGCCTGTTTTTTCCAGCTATTATTGCCTTTCCGGCGGATAGCGCCAGCTCTGGATCAAGCGACCCTGGCGCTTTCATCATCCGTACGACATCCCGTACATTTGTCGCGGCTTGTCCATTGAGCCGAACTGGATGATGCCGGCGATCACCAGTTCATTGGCAAGGTGTTCCAGGGACGCATCCGACTCATCGAAGTGGTAACCGGATCAGCAACTGGCCGGCCAGCAACAAATTACGAACCACTCCGGGAGGCCCACAAGCCGCTGGAAAAATAAAGCCGCTCCTTTTTTCCTTGAATTCCAGCCCGGACATTGCCATCTTGTTTTCTGGCAGAGATGCCGGGAGCAGCGAAGATATGGCAAATATTACAAGAAAAGACCCTGCCTGGGAATGGATTCAGTCCTGGTATATTCTATTAACCCTGGCGCTCGGACTCAGCTCGTTTGCAGCCTTTTTATATGTCTGGTTTCGCGGACGCAAATTGAGCTGGTTGCTGAGTGCTGTTTTCTATCTGATTGCGATCTGGGGGGCTTTGATCCTGATGGTGCCGGATGCCGAACAGGCCAATTCCACTACCGCCACAGGCGGCAATCCGCTCAGCATGGTGCTTGGATTTGTGTATTTCGGCTGCTGGATGCTCTCCATCATTCACGCGATCATGATCCGCAAGACCTTTCTGCTGACTCTGGAAGCCCGGGAAGAAATCGCCGTGAAAGAGACGGACCGGCTGCGCACAGAAATCAGAGCCGCCAGCAAGGTGCTCGACAACCGGGTCGATGAAAGCCTGATCAAATTCAAGGAAGATGACATTACAGTCAAATTGTGCCGGAACCTGTTCTCGGCGCTACCCTTCGCCCCTGATTTTCGCTACTATTTTAATATTGAGGGCGCGACAGAGCGCCTCGTTTTTGATAAAGCCGAAGCCCAGGCTGTCAGCGCCCGCGCTCTGGAAATCGCCCGTCAGGATGACGGTATCGCTGCCGCC
>JAGRNA010000084.1 GCA_020441005.1 Leptospiraceae bacterium | reverse complement strand
ATTCGTTGGCATTGCTCCCGGATGGGCGTACTTACCGGTTTTGTTGCAGGAATTGCCGACAGCTGGAACTAAACGAGCTGTAGTTCTTTTTGATGCAGCTGCGCATGGGGTCGGGCTGGCCTTTGTAAGTCCGGCAATATTGCTGCAGATCGCTGCCGCAACTGGCATTCAGCTGAGCCTCGAAGGCTGCCGCCCGGCTTAAAAAATCACGACACGCCCCGCTGAGTTCGCTCTGGTGCTCCGTCAGGCATTGTCGCACTTTGGAGCGATTCGTAAAGGCATAGTTTTTACAATGAGCGATGACATCCGAGCGGCAGGCTTGCTGGCCTTCTTTGGGCCGGGGTGGATTGATGGCCTGGACAGGCAAGTTTGGCAGGCACAAGACAATGCCGAGTGTGATTTGTAAAGCTAGTTTGATGCCTGGTTTTTGCATGCGTTGTGCCCCTTTTTTATGATTCAGGATCACCTGGCACTGCCCCTGAATCTGCTATCTGCCATGATGAGGATCAGTATCGCATACAGGCGGCCGCGAATCTACCGAATTCTAAAAAAAAGTGACTGATTTCAAAATCTGTCACTTTTTTTGTCTGACAGACAAGGTGTGAATAATATGGGAGCTTTGCTTTCAAATTGTGTTCCGGCTCCCCAATACCATAGTTTGTTTAAGGACGACTGCTTATTAATAGAGATATGGTACATAGCGCCAGGATTGTTTGGCATAGATTAAGTAGGCGTTGCCATGCCGGTTCGTGAGGAATTCTTCTTCGCAGCGAACCTGGATTTCAATAAACAGGCTAAAAAGCAGACAATAAAAACCCATCGCAACCGTGGGCCAGATCAGGAATAAACCGCTATGTAAAATGAAAAGGCCTGTATAGGTTGGATTGCGAATGTATTTGTAGAGTCCGCTTTGGATTAACTCGGAGTGTTTATTCGTATCCAGTCCCACCCGCCAGGCTGCGCCCATTTGCTGCTGTGCGATCCGGCAGAGAGCCAATCCGGCCAGACCGATGCCAAAACCGATCCATTTGATCGGCGGACTCGCCAGCCAGCCGGATGCAAGCAGCAGGGGATGCCGGTTCAGCCAAAAGGTGTGCAGTCCGATTTGCACGATTGCGAGTATCGTAAGGCCGCGCATGTAAGCGGCCATATATCTTTGCAAGGGCCCGGGTGTCCGCCCCATGACATGGGGATCGATACCGGTAGTCCGCATCAATAGCTTTCTTTTTGAGTGCCAAAGAAACAGATATAATCCAAACAAGATCAATACGAGCATGCCTTGGTAATACTGCAGGAATATCGCTTTCATTTTCGTCGTCCTGTTTCATCAAAGAAAACGGGCGGTGTTTGCCGCGTATTGTTCGTATTCTGCGCCATAGCGCTCTTTGAGCCAGCTCTCTTCTGCCGGAACAGCCATCCAGAGTACCAGGCCGGCCAAAAGATGGGTTACAAGGGCCATCTCGGAGTTGGCCAATAATCCAATTCCGGTAAACAGCAGCATGTCGGCTAGATACTGCGGATTGCGGCAAATTTGATAGGCACCGTGATTCACGAATCCGGTCGTCCCGCCGGCGGTATTGGTCCAGTTCAGGGTCCGGATGGACCAGATCAGCAGGCTCGCTCCAATCACGGATAATGGCAGGCCCAGCCAAAAGCGGATGCTATTCGGGATCACCCAGTTGTCCCAGTCCAGCAGTACCAAAAGAGGATTGCCGATCAGAATGACGACCCAGTAGAGCATGCTGAAATAGAACTGCCATGTCCGTCGCCTGGGCGGCGGCCAGATACGCTTGTGCGGCCAGGCAATCGAAACCAAAAGACTTGAAAGACTGAGCAGGCAAATGGCGCCAATCAGGCAAAACAGGACCGGGCTCCACTCTTGCATGCTGTGATACAGGTGAAAAAGGTTTGTCATCATGGCAGTCAGTATAAACCATGGACCAAGGTCCATTGTCAATAGTCGAAGTGGTTTTTTTGTATGCTCATCGGTGAATTATCGCAAAAAAGCGGCCTAAGCCGCGATACCATTCGCTATTATGAGCGTCGCGGTCTGTTAATGGTCGATTTACGCCGTGAAAATAATTATAAAGAGTATGCGGTGGAGTCCCTGCGGGTATTGGAGGCCGTGGCCCGTTTGAAAAAACATGGCTTTACCCTGGGCGAAATAGACGAATTTGTGGATTTGTTCGCCAATCAACGTAAGTCTTGCGCCAATACAGCACCGCTAATCGAAAAAAAGCTGCAAGAAATTGATCTGCGTATCAAGGAGCTGTCGCGAATCAAACGCGATCTACGGCGAGCGTTGCAACAATGCGCGGCTCACCCGAAAGGCCAGGCCTGTCAGGTGCTTGAATCCATGTTTAAGGCCTAGTCACATGAATTGGCAGCTGGCATCCGAAATCGGTCGCGTAGTGGCAGCATCGCATGTCCTGTTGGTAACCATCCTGTTTACCTGCCGTCTGCGGGCCCTGGATCGCATCATGGTTTTTTTTATGGGACTCGGAGCGGCTGTTTTTTTAATCTTTCCGATGCTGTTGGCCCTGGAGTTGCCGCGTCTGGTTTTGGCTCTTTGCGCTCAGTCAGGGCAACGAAAGCTTTCGGCCTGATTGGCGCCACTGGCTGCTTCTGGCGACCAGGTTATTGTTAACTTTTATTTGGGTGAGCCCTCGACGACCGCAGCTAATTGCGCTCAGCGAGGCGGAAGAATTTGTCTGGCGGGCTGCGCTGCCGGCCCTGATTTCGATCGCTTTTACTGTTGCCGCGGTGCTTGTTTCCGGTCGCCGGATTGACGCTGATCTGGTAGAGGAACGGCGAGATTTGCGGCGTCTGTTTGTAGTATGGGGCGCTGGGGGATCCTGTTTGCATTCGGGGTCGTGATGATACTGCGCGGTCGGTTAGATTCACGCGGTTAGCCCTGGCGGTCCTTTGCCTTGCCGGGTATCAGCAGGGATACGGTAATTCAGGATGCAGTGTGACCCGGGATGGACGATCGTCCTCTGTATGAGAACCTTTTGATCTGCACTGAGACCTGCCGGCATTACCTCTGCCATTGAAAAAATAATTGAAGGCCGGAGTGTACTGCATTGGATGTAGTATGCATGCCCTGAAATCTTTGCATCTCAACCAGGATTTCGAATGTCAGCCCCGACATATTGATCGACGCAGCCAACGATCATACGCCCTGCTCAATGCCACAGCTTTACCCGGCGCTGCGATACACGCGATTCTGGGCATCTCCTTCCACTTTCAGGGAGCGCAAATCCCGGCGGTGGCCAACATTATCAGTGTAAGCGTCTGGTTGGTAGCCTATCTGATGAACCGCAAGGGTTTCATTTTTAGCGCTTACTTTTTGGCTGGCCTGGAAATCATGGCCCACACGGCCATGTGTGTCTATTTTTTTGGCCTGGAACCCGGATTTCAATACATCCTGCTGATCATTCCGATAGCGACTTTTTTGCAACCGCCGGGAAGGACCCTGATCAAAGTCAGCCAGGCAGTGCTGGCAATCCTTGTATTACTCTTTCTGACCGACTGGGGGCGCGACATCGAACAAGCCTATTCCATTTCAGATACAATCGCCGTTTATAACCGTGTTTTGAATATCCTGGCTAGCGGACTGATGGCGATTCTGGTCAGTTATCATTATTCACAGGCAGTTAATCAAAGCGAAGAAAAACTGGCCATGGAATATGAAAAATCGGAGCGACTGCTGCTGAATATATTGCCGGCCCAGGTCGCTGATGAATTGAAAACCAAAGGCGCCACGGATCCGGTTACTTTTGAATCGGCGAGCGTACTTTTTACCGATTTTCAGGGTTTCACCAGGATTGCCGAAAAAATGTCGGCGGCTGATCTGGTTGCCGAACTGGATCGCTGTTTCAGCTACTTTGATTCGCTGATGGAGAGACATAACCTGGAAAAACTGAAAACAATCGGCGATTCCTTTATGTGCGCCGGCGGGATTCCGGCCGCAAACCGCAGTCATGCGATTGATTGTGTTCTGGCGGCTCTGGAAATCCAGAATTTCATGAATCAGATGAAAGAAATTAAGGCGAAACAGAATTTACCATATTGGGAGTTGCGACTGGGCATCCATAGCGGACCACTGGTGGCCGGTGTAATCGGCGAAAAGAAATTTCAGTACGATGTATGGGGCGATACCGTAAACACAGCCAGCCGCTGTGAATCAGCCGGAGCAGCCGGCAAGATTAATATCTCCGGGGCGACTTATGATCAGGTCCGCGAGTTTTTTGAGTGCACCTACCGGGGTAAAATCAGCACCAAACATAAAGGAGAAATCGACATGTATTTTGTGGAAGGCATTCGCCCGGAACTTACGCGTAACGGCGACGGCAAAACACCTTCGGCAGAGTTTCAACAGATGCTAAGCAGGTTGTAGTCGGTATCTGTTTGATAATCGCCCTTCCATGTCCCATGACTCAGCTACGGCAATTAAAATCGTCCTTCTAAAATACCGGGCACAGTGATGTCCTCATCCATTAGCGCACATTCATATATTGAAGTGCGCCCCAAATCCCTTGATTAAAAGCATCTTTGTAGCCGCCCACTAAATGGCGGGTAATCTACTTCCTGAGTTGCCGAATGCTATGTAGTCAGTTCAGGGTTTTGCTTTCAGTGCCGGTGTCAGCTCAGACTGGCTGAAGGTTTCCTGGGCCCCGGAATCAAGATCAATAAACCAGCCGATAAAAACCGTCGGGATGCTGATGACCATCGATAGCCAGCCGCGCCATTCCGATCTTTCCAGGGTCAACAATTGCGACTGTGGGTAATAGCCTTCTTTTGAAAAACGAATGACCAGTCCGCGCTGCTTACGCAGGTATAAAGATTCAGGTGTTTGACCGGATTGAATCACCTTGCCGTTGCCGAGCAATTGGTACTGTGTGCCATCCGGCTGACCTTTCAGTTCGACGGTTTCGTATAACGGAAAGTACATATAGCTGAGACAGGACTGGGAGAGTAATGCTACCACACTAAAAGTAATCACATTGCACAGTATGGTTCTCATTTGAGGCCCTCCAATAGTTCCAGTCGCAGTATTTGGGCCAGCGTCCGGCGTTTTTGTAGTATTTGCAAATAATCACCGGGATACAACTGAAAAGACTGCAGCGGTACGACCCGGCACAAGCCTCCCCGGGTTTCCGTTGTGTAAGGGTTATACAGACTGACTGCCGGGGATTCCGGGTTCACTGACCAGCGAAACTCGGGAAACTCCTCCGAACTCATAACCAGCTCCCCCCGTTTGTCCAAAACCAGATAAAATAAATGCAACACGGCCCAGCTTTGATTGGGACAAAAAGTAGACCGGGATCCGGAGTACGTCGCTTGGTAACTGATTGAAAAGTCGCCTTCGGCGCCCCGTACACGTACAACCGGTATCAGCAGGTGATCGCTTTTATTTTTGGCCAGCAATTCAACAATGGCATTCGGGTCGAAAGCGTACTGCGCGAAGGTGCCGGGCTCTCGCTCAAGGGGCCGCACGAATGGCGATAACTGCAATGCTCCGCCGGCGGCCAAATCGACCTTCATCCCCCGCAAGCCTTCCTGGATTTTGTTTTCATAGTCCCGGACGGCCTTTTGTAGAATCTGACCCAGCTCCGGCCTGGCTCTAGCCGGCACATTGTCGAACTGGATCTGCCCTTTGCCGACTAGCAGCTTCTGGAGCGGCAACTCGGCAATCACCGAGTGATAGGGCTGCTTGTAGACAGGCATTTGCACACAGGTAGTTAGCCCCAGCCAGATTGAGGCGCATAGAAATATCGAGTAGCACCGAATCAGGTTTGGTTGCATTTTTTATCCCGGCCGCCGCGGCGGCTGAACTAACATAGTTCGCGCCTTTTATTCTGTCAAAAGAAAAACGTAAAAAGCATAATCCATCTGCCTTATTTATCAGACAAAAATTATTATGCGATCTTTAAGGATCAGTGCCGGGTCAAAAACCGTGATTCGTTTTCGGTCCGGTTATTCAGGCACTACCGCGGGATTTTAGCGCTTGCGAAGGCCCCTGATTGCCAATTGCTGATTTTATAGCCCTGTACTGCAGACCGCTCGCACGCGCATAAATTAACTGCGGACTCAAGGTGACAGCTTGAAGTCCAGGATGACATAGGGGCCGCTGTGGATGGCGTCTGGTTCCCGGGGCAGCCAGTCGGCGGGAAAACCGGGTATCGCGGCGGTGCTTTGGATTCCTGCGCCGGCCGCTCGGTTCAGATTGGGCCAGGCGATGGAAAAAGCGCCGATCCGGTGCGCGCGGGCAGCCTGCCAGAACTGTTGCAAATCTTTGGCACTTGTAATCACCAGACTTGATTTGGAGCGCATGGCCCATTGCATATTCTGAGGACTGCCGTATTCCAAAAAGACCAGTGTATCCTGACTTTCTGTTATAAGTTGCTGATTGGCCGCCAGCACAGCCTGATCGGATGCCAGGATCCAGCGCAGCGTTTTGTGGTATTGAGCGACGCTGTAGGCTGTCGCTAACAGGGCCGTCAGTAGCACTAGCAAGGCGGCACGGGAAGATAGCTTGCTTGCGGATGTGCGCCATGTCTGCCAGATTTGAATGATGAGGTGGGCAAACAGGAGCCCCAAAAGGGGATACAGCCCAAACAAATATCGCGGTGCAAAATGCGATCCCTGATTGGGGGTCAAAAGCAAAACCAGCAGCATGCCGCTGAAAATCAAGGTAAAAAACCGCATTATATGCGATACCCGGCGGAAGCGCGGCCAGAATACGGCTGCCACAACCAATAAGATCCAGGGGGACTGCGCAAACAATCCTTCACCGCGGCCGAAAAGCAGCTTGTACACAATAGCGGCGTGTCCAGCCAGGCCGTAGACACCGCTCTGGGCGACATTATTGATATACCGCAGGCCCAGCGGATGGCCATGCAGTGTCCGGTTGCCGGCAAAATAGAGGGCTATGACCGGTGTGAATCCGGCTGCCAGCCAGAGTAGTTTCATCCAATGCCGCTGCGGATGACGCAGGGCGGGCCAGGCAACCGCCAGAGCTGTCGGTGCGAGCATCAGCAGTAATTCCAGCCGCAGCACCACAGCGGCGGCGAAGCATACAGCAAAGCTGACATAGTGTCGCGTCTGCTCTCTTTGTATCGCTTGCCAGCCAAAATAAAAACTGACCAGGGCCAGCAGCCACGCCAGACTGTATTCATGAAAATAGAGCGTATACAGGGGGGCTGTCAGGCCGATGCTGTTCATGATAACAGCGATGGATTGCTGCACCGGTGATGCGCCTGTCCGACGAGCCAGGGCAATCAGAACGAATTGGGTCAGCAGAAATGCAGCCAGGTTCAGGATATAAAAGCCGATTGTCCCCAGCAGCAGATAAAAAGGCGCGGCCAGGCCAAAAAACCAGGGCGGGTACTGCAGCCAGGTCTGGCCATCGTAACGGCCAATCCAGGGCAGCTCGAAAGGCAGCCATTTTTCAGCCGGATCTATTGCGGCAGCTTTGTATTGGTATGCCAGGCTTTGATAACCGCTGCCAATCCATTGGTCAAGCTGTAGAAAATTCATGCCCGAGTCGCTGTAAATCGCGTCGGGTTGCTTGATGACGAGCAGCAAGATGGTGTACAGTAACGTGCAGCCGATCAAGCTAAGCAAAACGAGGGCTTTGTATCGCTGCATAGAAGCACAATCTCGGGCGGGTGTGGTTGGTGAAAACCGAAAATCAAGGTCCTGGAATCGTTGCGGACCAGCCCGGGCCCGTCAGGGTTCTGCCGATTAGCTTTTCACCCAGCCGAGGATCAGAGTTTTTTCGGGCCGGGTTTCGATTTGCAGCTTGTACAAGCCATGCGGGGCGGGACCCGTCAGCCGGGCGCCAGTCAGGGGATCAAAACGGGCGCCATGCATGCGGCAAATCAGCAGTTCGGTTAAATCAAAAAACAGGCCATCATCCAGATCAAGGGGCACATTGACATGCGGGCAACGATTGATAAACCCGCAGGTTTGATCCTGAAGGCGGTACACAAAAGCCTGGTCCTGAAAATGACCCATATGATTCTCCGGAATAGTGATCCGCAGGGCATGCGGAGCGTCCGGAATGTCGGCCGGGGCCAGCGCGATGGGTTTTTCGAATAGATGTAGCATACGGGTTTTTTAGCCGCAGGGAAGGCCACGCCGTTTGCAACGGCCTGGTCAACACTCGGTTGTGGTAGCCAAAGATTTGATTTACGGTCCGGCACAAGTCAAATTCCATGCATTATGGCTGCAAAGCTCTTTTCTCAAAAAGAAATCACCCTGGCAGATGCTCTGGAGCACGGGTTAACCGAGGCCGAATATCAGCAGATTTGTGCATATTTGGGCGGACGCAGTCCCACTGATACCGAGCTGGGCATTTATTCCGGTTTGTGGTCCGAACATTGCAGTTACAAGAACTCAATTCTACAGCTAAAAACGCTACCAACCAAATCCCGGCGCACATTGACGAGTGCGGGTGAAGAAAATGCCGGCGCGCTGGATATTGGCGACGGCCTGGCCGTGGTCTTCAAAATAGAAAGCCATAACCATCCCACTGCAGTGGAACCCTACCAGGGAGCGGCAACCGGAGTAGGCGGTATCATGCGCGATATCTTTACCATGGGAGCCCGGCCGTTATGTTCCCTTAATTCACTGCGTTTTGGTCCCCCTGCAGAAAGCCATAACCGTTTTTTGCTCGATGGGGCTGTGAAGGGGATCGGTGACTACGGCAATTGCCTCGGAATCCCGGTGCTGGGCGGCGAGCTTTTTTTTGATGAGTCCTTTTCGCGCAATCCACTGGTGAATGCGATGACTGTGGGGATCGTCAGCCATAAAGAGATGGCCAGCGCCACAGCGGGCACAAAAGCAAATATGCCGGTTTTTATTGTGGGCGCAACGACCGGCCGGGATGGAATTCATGGCGCTTCTTTTGCTAGCCAGGACTTGAGCGCCGAAAGTGAAAGCAAACGCAGCGCTGTGCAGGTGGGTGATCCTTTTATGGAGAAGCTCTTGATGGAGGCCAGTCTGGAATTGATCGCCAGCGGCCATTTGATCGGGATTCAGGACATGGGTGCTGCCGGTCTGAGCTGCTCATCCAGTGAAATGAGTGCCCGCGGCGGCATGGGTATGGATCTGAACCTTGATAAAGTACCGCTGCGTGAAAGCGGTATGAACGCCTACGAGATCATGCTGAGTGAATCCCAGGAACGGATGCTGGTGGTTGTGGAGCGCGGCGATGAGGAACGTCTGCAGGCCGTCTTTGCCCGCTGGGAGCTGTTTGCAGTCGAGATTGGCACTGTCCGATCCGATGGTTTGTTGGTTGTGCATCGCAATGGCGAACAGTGCTCTGCGATCCCGGCCGACTCCCTTGTGCTGGGTGGCGGTGCTCCACGCTATGTGCGTGATCAAAAGCGTCCGGCTATACTGGATGCAATTGCCGCCGTAGATACCAATGCAGAGCAATATATAACCGCCGGAGAGCCGGCTCCGGAGTTGCTGCAGATGCTGGCGCGGCCTAATATCTGTTCGCGGCGGCCGGTGTATGAGCAATACGATAGCGAGGTTGGTCTGGCGCGGGTAGCCGGTCCCGGAGCGGATAGCGGCGTCGCCCGGGTGCCGGGAACCAATAAAGGCATTGCGGTCAGTACCGATTGTAATTCACGCTACGTGTATATGAATCCCTTCGAGGGCACCCGCCAGGCAGTGCATGAAGCCGCGCGCAATGTGGCGATGAGCGGTAGCCAGCCCATCGGGATTACCAATTGCCTGAATTTCGGCAACCCCTATGTCCCTGAAAACTACTACGTATTTGCTCAGGCGATTGCCGGTATGAAAAAGGCCTGCGAGGATCTCGGCACGCCTGTGACCGGCGGTAATGTTTCTTTTTACAATGAAAGCGATCAGGGGCCGGTCATGCCGACACCGACGATTGGTATGGTCGGACTGATTGAAAATGTACACCAGGTACTGCGTTCTTTTTGTGATCAGCCGGACCAGGAGATTTGGCTGGTGGGCAAATTTGCGCCGAATTTCGGCGGTAGTGAATACCAGGCAATGCATGGCAAGGCCCCCGAGGGCAGTCTGCCGCTTCTGGAAGCCGACACCGAAATCCGGCTGATCCAGTTTATGCGGTTGATAGCCAGCCGTCAGATTGCATGCGCTGCCCGGGACTTGTCTTTGGGCGGTCTGGCTGTGGCCTTGTTTAAACTGGTTTATAACCCGGAGCGCAAACGCAGCGCAGCATTGCAGCTGGATGCGGCTGCTGTGACCGGGCTCGCATCAGGCCCTGACCAGCATCGCTTATGGTTCGGGGAGACGAATGGATCGGCGCTGGTGTGTGTGGCCGGGGACCAGGCCGATAAACTGGCGGACGCTGCGCTGGAAACCGGAGTGCCCATTGTCCGGCTGGGCCGCACGTTGGACGGTACTATACTGGATTACGGCATTTTCCAGGTAGAAAGCAGCGCTGCTATTGATAGTTTTGAAAACGGGATCAAAAGCGTCTTTCATTCTGTGTATGCGGAAGATGCCTGAGACCTAGCGGCCGGGAACCTTTAGAATGACCGTCAGTTTGCCGTTTTCGTCGGTAATCAAATCAAAGCCTTCATCTTCCAGGCTTTTTTTGATCCGAAAATAGGTAAAGTTTAGTACCTTTCCGTCTGTGCCCTCAAGGGTGCGCTCCGGGATACTTTCCTTTTCTGGCCCACTCACAATTCAAGGATCGGGATCAGGGTAGCTGAAAATCAAGCCGGGCGGGCTATTTTTCCGGCCCCAGGTCAAACTTTGATTTACGCTGAACAATGCTGGCCGATTCTATCATCATGAGTGATTTTTTTGCTGCGAACCTGAGCTTTGCTGAAATTCGCGAAAAAACCGATCAGTTTTTGCTCGACCTGGCCAATCGGGCGCCCGTAGCCTTCCGCATCGGTCAGGGTCACCTCCTGTATGACACAGAAGGTAAAGAATATATAGATTTCTTGTGCGGCATCTCGGTTACCAATCTGGGGCACGGAGAGGCGGATATTATCGAAGCTGTGCGTGATCAGCTGGACAGAGTCGTGCATACATCCAACCTGTTTTACCAGGAGACCCAGGCCAGGCTGGCGGAAGTGCTCGTGAACTACAGCTT
>JAGRNA010000083.1 GCA_020441005.1 Leptospiraceae bacterium | reverse complement strand
TGCAAACTGTTGGTCCCTTGCTGGAGCACCACCCTGATTTTCCGGAGCGGACCAATGTAGAATTTGTGTCATTTTTGGCGGAACGGGATGCACAGGGCAGTCCGCTGTTGTACCAGCGTACCTGGGAACGCGGCAGCGGAGAGACTCTGGCCTGCGGTAGCGGTGCCTGTGCGGTGGCAGTGGCAGCCCATCTCGGTGGGCACACGCCGGTGCAGCAAACAATCCGGCTGCGGGGCGGCGATCTGCTGCTTGCATATGATCCCGCAGCGCAGCGTTCTGGCCAGGCGGCAGTCTTTATGAGCGGTCCAGGTCGGCTGGTATTTCAGGGCACTTATCGGAGCAGCCGTCCGTGATTCTGGATCCTGGGCAGCGCTACTATGACCCCGATCAAGACCGTGAGCTGCACATTACTGCCATGCAAGCTCTGCGATCAGGAGCCGGTGAAGGTGATGTACTGCCGGTATTGATTCAGCATAATGTTCCCAATCGAATCCTGGGCCAGTTTTGGCCGGAACTTTTGACTGCTTCCCGGGCTGCCAGTTTACGTCTGGCTTTTGCCGCTGCCGAGGACGGCTGGCGGGGTAGAATTGAAAACCTGGAGTCGCGTTGTCTTGCCCGGCCAGACGGGCAGTCATGGCAGATTACGATGAAAAAAAGCCATGTGATTGCCTGCGACAGGGTGATCGGGCTGCTAAGAGCCCCGACTACCGAGAATTCAGCCGCAGAGCGTCTGGCATTACTGGCTCTGGATCTGGCGGAACCGGGTATCGCCGGCATCCATGTATCTGCCCGGCAGGAGCCGGGTTTACGGTTGCCATGCAGCCAATCAGCTGGCTCGGGCAGCCAGCGACCGGCTTATGTGGGCCACAGCCGCCTGGAGGCCGACCTGCAGCTGACCATGGAGCAGTCTGGCCAGTTACAATTGATTACCAGCGCCGACTACAAAGAGCTGGGGCAGGGCATTCCAGCCTGGGAGCTGAGCAGTATGGCCTTAATGGCCATGGCTGTACTCGAGCATCATGGTCTCAGGATTGACGCTCAAATCAAGGCCCAAATGGATCTGCTGTTGCAAGCCCGTTCACGGGCCGGTGGTACACGTCGCCTTTTGGTACAAGCCCGCGCAATTTGGCGGTATTTTTTTCATCAGGTGGCCCAGAAGGGCATCACCGTGCACCCCTTTTGGCAGCAGGTCGCCAGACTACTGTGATCCATTGGTCGCCTCCCCGTCCCGCAGGCGAGTAGCGCCGTCAGCCCGGCCGGTTAATCAGATCCAGGGCCGCTGCTAGATTCCAGGTCAAGAGATGCAGGATCGTCATAAAAAAGAGGTCCATGGTTTTGGTGTCTTCGTTGCGCCGAAATAGCTGCCACATGCGCCATAACACGACCAATCCGCCGCCCATTGCGGGCAGCAGCCAAAATTGCCAGCGAAAGATTCCCAGGGGCTGCCAGGCCAGCAGAATCAACAAAACAAGCAGAACCTGGTAGACCAGGCTTTCCATCCAGGTACGCCGGACGCCATGGACGACGGGCAACATCCGGATTCCAGCGCGCTCATAGTCGGCGCGGTTACGGATTGCCAGCGCCCAGAAGTGGGGCGGTTGCCAGACAAAAATCAGGGCAAAAAGCAGCCAGCCCGCCAGACTGACCTGCTGGCTTACGGCCGCCTCGCCAATCAGAGGACCCACAGCGCCGGCAAAGCCGCCGATCAGGGTGTTCCAAACAGTTGTCTTTTTTAATAAAATTGTGTAAATAAAAATATAAACAAAAAAGGAAAGCAATGCAAACAAGGCCGCCAGGGCCCCGGAATGCCAGAACAATACTGCGCTGCCGGTGATCAGGCAGATCAGACCCCCAATTGCGGCCCGGGCTACACTGATGCTACCCTGCGGCAGGGGGCGGCTGCTGGTTCTCTTCATCAGGGCGTCGGTATCAATTTCACGAATCTGGTTAAAAATAAATGCGCTGATAGCAACCAGAGTTGTGCCCCCGACGGTCGCGAGCAGAAGGGGCCAGGCCGGCCACTGTGTGCTGCCGATCAGCATGCCCGGTATAACCGTTACTGCGATAGCAAACCACATCCGGGGCTTGGAAAAGCGCCAGATGATACCCAGCTCGCGGCTGACAATTGTGAGCAAATCAGACATGGGCAGCCCCGACGCTGGTTTTTTGGTCGGGCACTGGCAACCAGACCTGCAGGGTATGCCAAAGTCCGGCCATGAAGACCAGGTAGGCTCCCAGCGAATGCAGCACCGTAACCAGGACCGGGATGCTCCATAGGACATTTAGAACCCCGATCAGGATCTGGATGCTGACCAGTAGAAACAAGGTCAGGCTGCGGGTCTTGTGGACTTGCGGCCACCGCTGGCGCCAGGCAATCAGCCATTGCGCCAGGCTGATCAGCCACAAGGCGTAGGCCATCAAGCGATGAGTCATATGCTTTTCCAGGGCGCCCTGCATGGGCGGTAAATATACCGCCTCGTGGGAGCTTGTCCCGCTGGTATGGATCACAGTTTCGTAGTAGCAGGCCGGAAAGCTGTTGCAGACCCGCCCGGCTTCATGGGAACTGACGCGGCCCCCCAGCAATAACTGGACACCCAGGATAATCAGTATGCACAGACTGATCCACAAAGCAGTGGTCCTGGATCCTGAGCGGCTGGATCGGCCGAGTGTCCCGGAAGTCGGTCCAACATTCGGATCGCTGGCTGGAGCCTGCGACTGAGGGTCCGCGAGCAAAATCAAACGGTTGCGGTGAAAAACTGTCATCAAAACTCCTAAGAACAGAATGGCATTTAAAAGATGGGCATTCACTATGCTGGATAACAGTTTCTCGGTAACGGTGGCCATCCCGAGCAGTATCTGCAGGGTGAGTAGCAAGGCGGCCAGCAGCATGGTCCAGCGGAAGTGTTGCCGCAGCCGGGCCTGCCAAAAAGTCATTACCAGCAGCAGCAGAAAGGCTGGTCCCAGGAGCAGTCCGGCTACGTAACGATGCAACATTTCCAGGAAGGTTTTGTAATCGTGCGGCAGAACATGGCCGTAGCATAGCGGCCAGTCGGGGCAGGACAGACCGGCGTCCTCGGCCCGCACCCAGGGCCCCAGAAACATAACCGTTAAACAAGCGCCGATACAAATAAGCAGCAATCTAGCGTACATGCGGTGGTCAAGGGACACACCGTCAGCCTATGACTGATTCTTTCTGCGGCAAGCTCGATTCGGCTCACAAAAAATATTTACAGAATTGCCGGGACCTGAAATTTGACATTTCGCATGGCTAATTATAGAGGACCACGTTTAAAGAAAGTTCGGCGCTTCGGGATTCCACTGTCTGGATTGACCCGCAAATCGGCTCAGAAGCGACCCTATCCACCAGGACAGGGCGCCCAGAATCGGCGGACCAAATTCTCGGAATTCAAGAAGAAGCTCTATGAGAAGCAGAAGCTGCGTTATAATTATGGCGTCAGTGAGAAGCAATTGCGTCATTTGATGGTCGAAGCCAAAAAATCACATGAACCAACTGGTAACGTCCTCTTGCGTCTGCTGGAGCAGCGCCTCGATAACGTGGTATTTCGTCTGGGCCTGGCGCCCACCATACCAGCAGCTCGGCAGCTGGTAGCGCATGGTCATATCCAGGTCAACGGCGAACGAGTGGATATCGCCAGCTTCCGCGTCAAACCCGGTGACGTAGTCGCCATTCGAGAGAAAAGTCGCGGCATGGACGCGGTTAAGGGCTCGGTAGAGAGTCCCGCTCTGCGGCTGGCTGACTACCTGAGCCTGGATGTCACCAATCTGGCGGGCAAAATGGAAGCGCTGCCTGGTCGCGAAGACATCAGTCTGGAAGTTGACGAGCAGTTAGTCGTCGAATACTACGCCCAGCGCATGTAA
>JAGRNA010000082.1 GCA_020441005.1 Leptospiraceae bacterium | reverse complement strand
AGCCCGCCATAGGTGGGGAAGCCCTCCGTCAGAATGAGCAGGTTGCTCGCCGCCTGCGCCCAGGCGTCGTCGTTCAGCGCCAGCCAGCCGCCGATGTTGACGAGCGCGTCTTTTTTGGCCGACATGACGGCGGCATCGGCCAGGCTAAACATCTCACGGGCAATGTCCCGGTAACTGTAATTTTCCATACCCGGCTCCCGGTGTTTGATGAACCAGGAATTTTCGGCAATGCGGCAACAATCGAGCACCATCATAATGCCGTGTTTTTTACAAATGGCTGCCGTTTCCCGGGCATTGGCCATGCTTACCGGCTGTCCGCCACCAGAGTTGTTGGTGACGGTGACTATGACCGCAGCCACGTGTTGCGCACCTACTTCCCGGATCGTTGCCTCCAGCGCCTCGTTGTCCATGTTGCCTTTGAACGGAAGGTCCGAAGCGTAGTTGGCGGCTTCCGGGCAAGGCAGATCGATGGCCGTAGCCCCGCTGAACTCAATGTTGGCGCGTGTGGTATCGAAATGGGTGTTGCTGATGAAGTATTTATCCGGTCCGCCGAGATACCCGTACAATATTCGCTCTGCGGCACGACCCTGGTGAGTTGGCAGTACATGCGGCATGCCGGTGAGACCGTGCACGGCGGCATCGAAGCGCTCCCAGCTGCGGGCGCCGGCGTAGGACTCATCGGCATCCATCATGGCGGCCCATTGCCTGCTGCTCATAGCTGAGGTGCCGGAATCGGTAAGAAAATCAATCAGTACCTTGTCGGAGTGAAGCAGGAAAGGATTGAAATGGGCTTCCTGCAGGTATTTTTCGCGTTCTTCCAGGGACGTAACGCGGATAGGTTCCACACTTTTGATGCGGAAGGGTTCAATGATCGTTTTGAAATTCATGGTGCAAGGCTACAGTGATTCTGCTCAGTCTTAGGCATATTTTCATCAGCTTCGGGTGTGATTTTTATCACATTGTTTATTAATTTTCAGAAAATCATTTTGGTGTAGTGGTGGTGAGGTGTAATAATCCCGGGAACAAGGTCCTTTGCCTAACTTCGTTTGGATTTTACGTATGAAGCCAAATCTATTGTGTATGAAAAAAATTACGTTTACTCTCGCATGTAGTCTGCTTGCCGCCTGGACTTTTGCCCAGACGGTTGTCAGCGGACGAGTTACCGACAAACAGGATGGTTCACCGCTCATCGGTGTTACCGTCCGGGAAAAGGACGGCAGCGGTGGCGGAACCACCGATCTGGATGGCAACTACACCGTCAGGGTAGCAGGCGCACAGAGCACCCTCGTCTTTTCCTATACCGGCTACGCCACCCTGGAGTTCCCGTTGGATGGCCGCACACAGCTCGATGTCTCGCTTGGCGAAGACGCGAATGTGCTGGAACAGGTCGTGGTGGTCGGCTATGGCACCCAGCGCAAAAGTGACCTGACCGGCGCCGTAGGTTCCGTCAAAACCAAGGAAATCGAACGGATCGCCACCGCTTCTGTTGAACAGGCGCTGCAGGGAAAAATTGCCGGTGTGTACGTCACGCCGACTTCCGGCGAACCCGGACAGGGCGCCATCATCCGGATTCGCGGAACGGGTACCCTGAACAATGCCAACCCGATTTATGTGATCGATGGGATGATTACGTACGATGCATCATTCGTCAATCCACAGGATGTAGCCTCCATCGAAGTGCTTAAGGATGCCTCTGCCTGCGCCATTTACGGCGCCCGCGGCGCCAATGGCGTGGTGATCATCACCACCAAATCGGGTCGCAAGCGCGACAATGCCGTTATTTCCCTCAGTACCTACTATGGTACCCAGCAGATCACCAGAAAAATCGATCTGCTCAACGCCTCCGAATTCGCTCAGGCCTACAACGAACTCACCAACTCACAGTACTTTACCGATCCCTCTGCGCTGGGTGAAGGCACCGATTGGCAGGGTGAAATATTCCGGACCGCGCCGATGGGGAATGTGCAATTGTCGGCCAACGGCGGCTCCGATCGCTTTACCTACAACATCAGTGGCAACTACTTCAACCAGTCGGGTATCCTGAAGAACTCGGAATTCGAACGCGTCACCCTGCGTTTTAACAACGAATTCAAGGTCAACAACTGGTTCACGATCGGCAACAACCTGGCTTATTCCAATGCCAAACGCCAAATCGCTTCCGGTAGTGCCATCACGAGCGCCTACCGCGTGTCGCCTACCGTTGCGCCTACCGATTCGACCGGTGATTTTTCCGATCCGACCTCGCCGTTCGGTCTTGCCGTAGGCAACCCGGTGGCCAGCTTGTACTACGGAAGCAACAACCACA
>JAGRNA010000304.1 GCA_020441005.1 Leptospiraceae bacterium | reverse complement strand
GTCAACTCTCAGCGAAAATCAACAGGCCGCGATCAATCCCGGCTCTCTGCTGCTCTTTTACGCCGCCTTCGCCGCCCTGGCATTTCTGGGATTTGGCAGCATTCCCGTGGTCTGGAGCCGCATTGTAGCGGAACACTTCGAGGCAAGAAGAGGCCTCGCATTGGCCATTGCCTTGTCTGGGACAGGTCTGGCGGGAACAATTATCCCCCCGCTTTTAGTGAGTGTGAACGCAGCATTCGGTTGGCGCACAGGATTCCTGCTTTTGGCGCTACTTCCGTTAATCACCGCTTTGCCCGTCGCCTATTTTTGGCTGCCACGCGCCGCGCCAAGGTCCGAGGCAACTCAGGACCCGGCAAATGAAGTCCAGCCTGGAGTACGATTTGCCACAGCCTTGCGGGACTATCGGTTTTGGCTACTGCTGATATCCATCATAGCGCTATACGGTTCGCTCACGGGAATTTTGGCAAACCTGATCCCGGCAATGGTGAGCAAAGGCATGACGCAGGCTAACGCTGCACTTGTGCAAAGCGGATATGCCTTTCCCCTCATCTTCGGAAGGCTGGTGGTGGGCATGCTGGTCGATCGCTATTGGGCACCCTTGGTGGCAGCCGTCGTGCTGGCACCCGCCGCGCTGGGCAGCGCGTTACTGACTGGAGAGCCGAGCCTTGTCATCGCACTCTTCGCCATTTCCCTGGTAGGGATTGCGGCTGGCGCAGAACTTGACCTGCTGGCCTATCTCGTATCCCGTTATTTTGGGTTGCGCTTTTTTGCGCATATTTACGGCGTCCTGTACGCTGGTGTTGCTGCTGCGGGCGCTGTCGGACCTGTGGCATTTGCATGGCTTGCGCACCGCGGGGAAAATTACGACATTTCGTTTTTTATCTGCTCCGCCCTCCTGGGATTTGGCGGATTGATAGTATTACTACTTGGGCCATATCCAAGTTTTACAACGAAAAGACTTTGAATTTTATATATCTTATCATCGTAAATGATCAAAGGTACTGAAATGAAAATCACGGATGTCAAGCTAACGGTCTTCCAAAGACCTGAGGCACCGTCGGACGACAAGGTCATGATCAAGGGGCAGTCAACCCGCTCGCTCATCAGCGAGGTAGTGGCTGTCCGCGTGGAGACCGACGAAGGCTTTACCGGTGAGGCACTAAGCCTCGGGGGCGGACGTGGTCTGGCACATTACCTGGCGTCCACGGTCAAACCGTTTCTGATAGGCCGCGACCCGGAATATCTCGAAGAAAACTGGCAGAAAATGTGGGAGATGAATCGGCTCTGGTTCACGCCCCTGTTCGCTCTGGGAACGATTGATACCGCACTCTGGGATCTTTACGGCAAGATACTGAATCGTCCGATTTACAAAATCCTGGGCGCATATCGCGACAAAATTCCGGTCTACGCCAGTTCCATGACTCACCGGACAGCCGAGGAGTTCGTCGAGGAAGCTCTGGAATACAAGGAGCGTGGTTTCCAGGCATACAAACTCCATGTGCTCGGAGAGTATAAGTTCGATATCAAATGCTGTGAGGCAGTCAGATCTGCGGTCGGGCCCGATTATCCGCTGATGATCGATGTGGTTTCAGCTTACAATCAGAGAGAGGCTCTCATAGTCGGCCGCGAACTCGAAAGGCTCGACTATTACTGGTACGAGGAGCCTCTACGTGACTATGACCTTCATGGTTACAAGATGCTGGCTGACGCGTTGGACATCCCGATCGCCGGAGTGGAAGTGAACGAAGGCTCCATTTACACGACGCCGGAATATATCGTTCAACGCGCCATAGACATTGTCCGCTCTGACGTCTCGTTCAAGGGCGGTATCGGCCAGGTCAAGAAGACTGCCGCGCTGGCAGAGGCTTTCGGGCTAAATCTCGAAATACATACCAATCCGAACCCGCTGCTCGATGCAGCCAATCTGCAGGTCGCGCTGTCAATCAAGAACACCGATTTTTTTGAGCAGCTGATACCGGAAACGCTTTACAATTTCGGGGTCAAGGAAACCGTGCATATCGATAAGCAGGGGTTCGCACATGCACCTGCCGGGCCGGGACATGGCATCGAAATCGATTGGGAATTCGTTGAT
>JAGRNA010000081.1 GCA_020441005.1 Leptospiraceae bacterium | reverse complement strand
GGGGTTTACAATCGATGATTCGGCTCAAATTATAAATCCATCCGAAGGAATTACCGGCCTTGTTTTGCGCAGCGGAGATCCGCTGCTGGTGCGTGACCTGGAGCGTGACTTGCGAATCAATCGGGTGCAGATCGGCCGCTACAAGACTTCATCATTTGTGTCTGTGCCGATACTGCAGGCTCAGGATGTGGTCGGAGTGCTGAATGCCGCAGATAAAAAAGACGGCACTGCCTTTGATTTTTTTGAGATGCGGGTACTGACAACCGTCGCCAATCAAATTGGAGATGCTTGCGCGCGTATTGAATCCCGCGAGCGTGAAGTTGAGCTGCAAAGCTACCGCCGCGACATGGAAACAGCGGCTCGGATCCAGCTGCACTCTTTGCCCAAGGTGCCCGGTATGCTGGCCGGAATGCAGATCGCTGCTCGCTATGAAGCTTGTCGCGAAGTCGGCGGTGATTTTTATGATCTTGTCTATCATTCTGATGATCGGATTTCTCTATTAATAGCTGATGTAGCCGGGAAGGGTGTGCCCGCAGCCTTGTTTATGGAGTTCTCCAAGACGCTTTTGGCGGGACTGATCCCGCGCAACATGGATCCGGTTGCGACCCTGGAGCAGGCCAATGAGGAGGTTTATGCCAACTCTGAGGGCGGTATTTTTGTTACGGTTATGTTGATTCAAATAGAACGTGAGTTAAGCCGCCTGCGTTACGGTTCCGCCGGCCACAATCGTCAGCTACTGTACCGGGTGAAAGAAAAAAGTATAGAACAGTTATCGGCCCGTGGTGCACCGCTGGGCATTCTGCCCGGCGGCAAGTATACGGCTAGCTCAATCGATTATGAGCCTGGGGATATTCTGGTGCTGTATACAGACGGCATTACCGAGTGTTGCAATGTTGATCAAGAGGAGTTTGGCGAAGAGCGTTTGTATCAGTGCCTGCACAGCTGTCACCAGGAAGGCGTGGAAGCCCTGCGGGATCGAATATTTGCGTCTATGCAGGAATTTCGGGGCGAAACCGAGCCTTTTGATGATTCCACCTTGATGCTGGTGCGGTTGTAGCCGGCAAATAGCTGCATTGCTATGTCAATAGGGTAACTTTTGCGCCAAAAATGGTCCCTGTCAGGGTTTCAGATTTTTACTTATTTATATATTGACATTTCTCAATATATAAATAAGTTGGCATTGTGCATTTGCTCCAGATCGCAAAAGCGCTAGCAGACCCGATTCGTTTACGGTTGCTGGCTGTATTAATGCAAGAGCCGCTGCATGTCAGTGAATTGTGCGATTTGCTGGATTTGAAACAAAGCCGCGTCTCCAGGCATTTGGGAATTTTGGCCAAGGCCGGTCTCCTGATAACGCGGCGTAGCGGCGCTTATGTGTACTACCGGTTTAATAACCTGCATAAACCGCTGGAGAAACTGTTGGCCGCGACCGGGGCCTTGAATGCCGAATTTGGATGCCTGGGCTGGCCGGTTGAATGTGAGTCTGATCACAAAGAGCTGCTCGGGTATCTCTTGCAGCGCAATCGCCAGAATCTGGAGTTTTTTGCCAACCCGTCCCGGATTGAACAGAGCGCCCAGGAGGCCTGGGTCGATTCCGGTTGGTATGGCTCCCGACTAGCAGACGAAACACCGGCGGGGGATGCGCTGTTGTTTGCGGATCTGGGTTGCGGGGACGGACGCCTGTCGGAGCGCATTTTACTGGAGCGTCCCGGATTACAGATGCTGTGTGTGGATCAAAGCAATCATATGTTAGAGCAGGCCCGCTTGCGGCTGCAGGGACTGGACGCCCATTTTCGGTTGGGTGAACTGCAGCATTTGCCCCTCAGGGACAATGAGGCCGATGGTGCGATATTATCAATGTCGCTACACCATGTGCCGCAGCCCGATCTGGTGATCGCCGAGCTGAAACGTGTACTGCGACCGGGTGGTCTGTTGTTGATTGCCGAGCTGATGGAGCATTCGGCGGAGCTAATGCGTGAACGATACGCGGATTTCTGGCTGGGCTTCAACGCAGAGCAGCTGCAGGGCTGGCTGCAGGAGTTCGGTTTCAGGGTAGCCAGTCGGGAGCAGGGCCGAGGGCATGGGCAACTGGATTGCGTGGTAATTAAAGCCGTCCTGGAAAAAGAAAGATTCAATGATGCCACAATCGGCCCAGGCAAGGGCTCCAGGTTGGCAGCAGCCGGCCGAGGGGTCTAGTCTGCCAATCTATTTGAACTCATTTATAAATATTGAGTAAAGGAATTAGTGAACAAGGAGAACAATATGGACTATAAAGTCAAAGACATGGAATTGGCCCAGTGGGGCCGCGAAGAAATCATCCTGGCAGAAAAAGAAATGCCGGGCCTGATGGCGATTCGCAAGGAATACGCCGACAAGGGCGAAAAACCGCTGGCCGGAGCACGCGTGTCGGGCTCGCTGCATATGACGATTCAGACTGCCGTTTTGATCGAGACCCTGGTAGAGCTGGGCGCTGAAGTGCGCTGGGCGACCTGTAATATATTCAGTACCCAGGACCAGGCCGCAGCGGCCATCGCGAAAGCCGGCATCCCGGTATTTGCCTGGAAGGGTATGACAGAAGAAGAATACTGGTGGGCGCAGGATCAAACGCTCAATTTCGCCGACGGCCCCAATATGATTCTGGATGATGGCGGCGATCTGACTGGCTGGGTGCACAACAAGCGGCCGGAATTTATTGAGCAGATTAAAGGCATTTCGGAAGAGACCACTACCGGTGTGCATCACCTGCGCAAACTGCTGCGGGAAGGCAAGCTTAAGATCCCGGCCATGAACGTAAACGACTCGGTTACCAAAAGCAAGTTTGACAACCTGTATGGCTGCCGTGAATCACTGGTCGATGGCATTAAACGCGCCACCGATGTTATGCTGGCTGGTAAAACAGCAGTGGTAGCCGGCTACGGTGATGTGGGCAAGGGTTCTGCTCAAAGCCTGCAAGCTTTTGGCTGCCGTGTGATCGTTGCTGAAGTTGACCCGATTTGCGCCTTGCAGGCCGCCATGGAAGGCTACAAGGTTGATACAGTTGACGAGTGGGCGGACAAGGCTGACATTTTTGTGACCACAACCGGTAATATTGATATTATCCGCCTCGATCATATGGAAAAGATGAAAGACGGCGCGATTGTGTGCAACATTGGCCACTTCGATACCGAGATTCAGGTCAGCAAACTGATGAATGCTCCCGGAATCAAGCGGACCACCATCAAGCCCCAGGTAGACAAGATGACTTTCCCGAACGGCAACAGTATTATCCTGCTCGCTGAAGGGCGGCTGGTGAACCTGGGCTGCGCGACCGGGCACCCCAGTTTCGTGATGTCGGCCAGTTTTACCAATCAGGTGATGGCTCAGATTGAGCTCTTCAATAACAAGTATGAAGTTGGAGTCTATATCCTGCCCAAGCATCTTGATGAAAAAGTAGCGGCCCTGCATCTAGATCATGTCGGTGCAAAGCTGACCAGGCTGACTGCCGAGCAGGCTGATTATATAGACGTGCCTGTCGCCGGTCCGTTCAAGCACGACGCATATCGCTATTAAGAAAAAACCCGCCTGATGGAGCGCTGTGTGAAAAGCGCTCTACCCTGAGATGCACCTGCCCGGCCCTTAAACAATTTTAACGGGCCGGGTCAGGCCCACTCAGGAGTGTCGCTTACCGCCTTAAGCGCTATCATCAGTGCGGTCAAACGCTGGTATCATTGTGTTGATCGGGATTTGGGCGCAGCCCGGAACTGGCGATTAATAATGAGCCCCGGTTCCGATAGAAGCGGCCAGGATGGGTTATAATCCGGCACTGTGCTAGCGCTGCGGTCTGCTGCCGCGGACCAGGCCCTGCGCATCGCTGGCGCGTGTCACACCCCCGTGCTATAATGCTGCCGGCCAGGAGTAAACTCCCCTCGTCGATGCTGGCCTCAATTTATACTTGACAAAAGCCTGGTTATGTGATACGAACTCGCTGGCAAGGGCTGGCGGTCGCATCCTGGCCGGGCTTTTCCAGGCGGGCAATTCAGGCCCTCCTCCTGGCCTCCCGCCCATAAACATTGGGGGGTTTAGAACTGTATTCAATAAGCGATCAGATTGGCAGATCATTGATTGGTGGCATCCGGATTGGGGGACTGGTCCCCCTTTGTCTGGTGTTCTTGTTGGCTGGCTGTGACAAGCTGCAGGATAGCGGACTGCCATTTGTGCCATCCGAGAGCAATGAAGAGCATTTGGCACGGTTGCGCGAACGAGGCGCTTTGTTGCTCTGGATCTCCAGCCTGCCCGAGTCCGGTCTGAGTGCAGCCGAAGCAGATTTCCATGCTCGTATCAATCAGCATCGTATCTTTACCGGTTGTGCACCACTCGGGGTGCATTCCGGCATGCTCGCTGTTGCGCGGGCTCACAGCCAGGATATGCATGACCGCAGCTTTTTTAGCCACACCAATCCCGACGGCCAGAGCCCTTTTGATCGCTTGACCAACGCCAGTATTGGTTATTCATCGGCTGGCGAGAATATAGCCGTTGGCTATCGTTCGGCAGAGGCTGTGTTTACCGGCTGGTATAATAGCAGCGGCCATCGGGCCAACATGGAAAACTGCAATTACACGCATCATGGCATTGGCTATGTCGAGAGCGGCAACTACTGGACCGATCTTTTTGCCAAAGATCCGCATTAAATAAAGGAGCAGAGAATGCATAAAGACTTCACTCAGCCAAACATCAAGCAAGTGTTGCATAAATACCTCGGTGAGAAGCAGCTATCGATCACAAACAAAAAGCGCTATAGTTATTATAATTCAACAATCGATTTGCTGCAACATTACCTGGAAAGCTACGGCCATGAAAATCTGAATCAGTCCGAGCGCGCACGATACAATTCTCTTGCCGACATTGTTGACGGTGGCGAGACCGGCTTCTGTGATATTTTCGGCCCGGAGGAAATCCCATCGAATACCGGCAGGTTTCTGAGCTACTTTATGGTGCACAAGGTATTCGCTTCAAAGACCATGTTGCAAAACGCCCACAAGGTGATTGCTGACCTGTTACCCTGGTTGAGCGCTGAAGCCTCTGTGAAAGTAGAAGTCGAGGAAATTGCAGATATAAAAAAACAAGAGAAGCTTGCTGTTGCCGCCGGTAAGTTGTTGGACATTCTGATCGATTACCAGGAGCACTCGGCAACCTACGATAGTTATGCGGAGGAAGAGCAGGATCACTTTGATGTAATCAAGGTCGAAAAAGCGCGCGTCCAGTTTTGCGGCTTTATGGCAGACAAGATCTGGATCAAATTTCCGGAGCAAATAGCGTCCATGTTTCAACCTGGCTTTGATGTGTTTATGGAGGTCGGGCGGCATGGCCGCACCTGGCAGATGCTGACAATATACAATGTGTCGGCCGGTTGAACTAACGCCGAGCCAGGGGGCGATCCTTCGAGGGCCTCAGGAGCCCCGTATCTACGAGCGACCTGCCTTAGGCAGGCAGGAGCGAGTTAGCCGGAGCACCCGACGCCGGCGTAGCCTGGCGGGGCTCCCGAGCTAACGGCCCTGTAAAATCTAAAAAAATCACTTGCCCAGGAGGCTCAATCGAGTGCAATCAGGCTTGGTCTGGACTGGTAGTTTATGGCAGAAGCGAGTGAAGGGTCAAAAATGATTGTAATTGGCAAGCGACCGGATCGTGGCCCGCTGGATTGGTACCGGGTGCAGCAAAAGCTGGATGCCGAGAGTCGGCGTCACAAGCCGTATGCCAAGCCGCGCGGCATGGTGCTCAAGTTCCGCACCTGGGCCGAGCACGATCACTTTGTGCGCACCCGGGCGGCTCGCAAGCTATGAGCGCAGAGCGGGAGGACTTGAGCCGCCTGGCTTTGGTGTTTCACAAGCACAATGTGGAGTTTGTGTTGATTGGCGCCAGGGCCGCCGCCTTTTACGGTCACGCCCGCGCCACCGAAGATTATGACTTTTTGATACAAGACAGCGAGCGCAATATTCAGAGTTGTATTGAGGCCCTGCGGGAGTTGTATCCCCATATTGAACTGGATTTAACTCCGGCTGATTTTTACAAGAGCATTGTTGTGAAGATTTTGGACGACCCGGAGCTGGATGTCAGCATTCAGGCCTGGACCTTGAATTATGAAGATACCAGGGTTGATCAACAGCAAGTCGTCATCGACGGCGTAAATATTCCGTATCTGGGCATCGATTCCTTGATTCAAAGCAAGCTGACCATGCGCGAGCAGGACAAGTGGGATGTGCAGGTGTTGCAGGAGATCAAGCGTAGCAAGGCAGGGCCGACCGGGTAGGGGCTTGTAGCGGCACAGATTTTGCTCGGCTTTGGTATGACCCGGTATAACTAATAATGTAGATGAAAACGGCAGTCTCTATTCCGGACCCGATTTCTGAGCAGGCCGGGTAGGCGGCGCGCAAGTTAGCTATTCCGCGCAGCCAGCTATATGCCCAGGCCCTTGAGGCGTATTTGAATTTTCATGACAAGGGACTGATAGCCCGCCAGTTGAACCAGGTGGTAGTCCTGGCCGGGAGTGCATCGCTGGATTCCGGCACTGATCTCGGAGTGCATGCTTTACGCGCCGGCCTAAAAGATGACGCGTGGTGATGTTTGGTGGGTGGACCTGGGTTTGCCCTGTGGCAGCGAGCCTGGCTTCAGGCGACCGGTTTTAATCGTTCAAAATGACGGCTTTAGCGGCAGTAGTTTGGCTACCGTGCTGGTGGTGCCAATTACTTCTAACCTGATGTGGGCCGATGCACCCGGTAATGTGCTCCTTTCCCGAAAAGAATCCGGTCTGCCGCGGGAGTCGGTTGTGAACGTGTCGCAACTGACCGTAATGGACAAGGGCAGATTTGAGCAGCGAGTCAGGCGATTGCCGCCGGTGCTGATGAAGGCTGTGGAGCTGGGTCTGCGCCTGGTGCTGGATTTGGCCTGACAGGCTGTTCGGGCGGGGTTTGCGGAATGCCTGGCCGTAGAGTTTTCGGTCGCACGGAGTTCCGACCTCGATTTCTGCGCCAGGGTTGCTGGCCCGATGGGTTAAAACCCTCCGGTTGGTGGATTTTTGCAGTATCGGGTCCGCCGGATGGAAAATTGCTGTTGCCTGGGTTGGCCACAGGCAGGCTGACCATATTTTTTGACACCCGGCATGAATGATTACAATATCTATTTCACCTATTCTTCGGTGAGCTATCTGATAACGCTATGTTTTGCATTGTATGTTGCCGTCTTCCTGGCGACAATCAAAGGCAAATCTGTTCCAGTCAAATGGTTGGCCTGGTTTTTTGTTTTACTGACATTTTTTTATTTGTCCTACCCGGCTTCTTGTTTCTATTACGGCCAGGAGCTGAAATTCCATCGCTGGCTAACAGTTCCGGGTGTCTTGCTGGCCGGGTCGGTTATAACCTTGTTCTTTGGCTCGTATCCACGGGTGTATTTTCCAAGGACACTGGCCTTTGCCATGTCATTTCAGCTCCTGTGCACTGTAGCTGTAACAGCCACTTTCTATTACTATAGCCTTGGTGCCGGGGTGATTTATTATTTTGGCGGTCACTATTGGGACTTCGACTTACCGGAGCTGAGTAAATGGATCGGTTATGTCATACTGCAGAATATGCTGATCAACTATGCCTTTGGACTATTGGCAACAATCAAGGCTAAAGGGTTTGAAAAATTCGTCGTTGCATTGATTTCGATAGGCCATATTTCGGCTACATTTGTGCCAGCTATTTTCAATTCATTGCGCTACGATGAAGGTGTTGCATTTACCACATTCCAGTTCGCCTTTAGTCAATTTGTTGTTGCGGGTTATTTTCTTCTGATTATTGTTTATATCAACAATGCCAAAGAAAGCATTTCTTTCATGGGCAAGATTGTCAGTACCAGCGTGACTACCTTTCTGCTCGTGCTTTCCTTTATCGCCTATTTTACCCTGCAAGACCAGGAACGCGCCTTCGATGAACAGGCGGCCAAGGACGCTGAGTTGGTGGTTGTCAATTCCGCCTATCGACCCCCGTATTGGCGTTATCTGCGGGCCATCGATTCAGTGGCTGGTAATGAATCCGGCGTTCGATCTCACGACGACCGGGGGCTCCATTTGCTGCCCGAGTATGTGACCCAGGCCAATCTGGTCTATGGCTATCAGCACTGGCGCCATTTACCCGCCGCACAATTGGCTGCTGATGCACAGACGTCCAACCGGGCAGCCGGCCCGGTGGCAATCCCGTCGGCCGCGAATCTGCTGCTGGCCCCGTATAAAGATTGGGCAGCCAGCAATCATTTTGCTTCCATTGAAGGCAAGACCAGGGCCAGGGATGCGCATACCCGGCCCGTGCGCGCAAACCGGTCGGGCTCGCAAAACAACGCGGCCTATCTGGCCTTCATGCAGACCTCAAACCGGGCTTTGTTGTATAATTTCAATCGGATGCGCAAGCTCTCGGCCGATGGCTACCGGGGCCGGCTGCAAAAGTACTTGCAGGGCCAGCGCGACAAGTGGCTGGATTTCCTGCGCCTGCCGCCGCCCTTTATTGATACCCTTGAAAACAAGCTTAAGGCTGCCACCCTGGAGGACCAGGCCCTGAAGGACGAGATTACGCGCCATTTTGTGCTGATGCAGCCGCCCGGCACGCGCCTCTATCGTCGCGACACCGGTATCGGCAATGCCCAAAAGCACTATGTGGCTTTTATGTACTACGATGCCAGGACTGGCGTTTTGTATGAAGTCGGTTTTGACTATCGACATTACAGGCAATTTATGCATGGTCCGTCGCTGCGCTTGTTTGTGATTGTGCTGATTGTAATGCTGGTGATCGTAATCGCCTATCCGTTGTTTTTTCGGGGCAGCTTGATTGCCCCGCTACAGAAGCTGCTGGAAGGAGTCGAGGCGGTCAACAAGGGCAACCTGGATATTACCATTCCGGCCAAAGTCAACGACGAGATCGGCTTTTTGTCGCAGAGTTTTACCGACATGGTGGGCAACATCCGCGTCGCCCGCGATACCCTTGAACAGAAGGTGGCTGATCGCACGGCCGAGCTGCAGGCCGCTAATGAGAGCATCCGGCGCACCTATGAAAAGCTAAAGGAGATGGATTCTCTCAAGACCAATTTTTTTGCCAATATTTCCCATGAGCTGCGCACTCCTTTGACCCTGATTCTTTCGCCGATGGAGTCGCTGATTCAAAGCGAGGCCGGCGCCCTGCAGACCAGTCAGCGGGAACTGGTGATCGCGATGCACCGCAATGCCCAAAAGCTGCTAAAGTTAATCAATAATTTACTGGATTTTTCGAAGCTGGAGGCCGGGCGGATGCGCCTGCAACTGCGCAAAGTCGACATGGTCAACTACGTGTCCGAACTGGCCGCGGCCTTTGATTCCGCCGCCAGCAGCCGTAATCTGGAGCTGCGGGTGTCGTCCAGTCAGCCGCACATCGAGGTCCAGGTGGACATGGAAAAAATGGAGAAGATCGTCTTGAATCTGCTCAGCAATGCCTTCAAGTTTACCCGGCAGGGCGGGATTTATATCGCGGTAAACCGGATTATGGCACCCGGTTCGGCTGTTTGTGTGGACCAGCCAGAGCGGGCCGCTGATTCTGTGTCCGCCCGGGACGATGTTAGCGCAGAGTCCGGAGAGGAGTCAGGCGCCTGGGTGGAGCTGATCGTGCGTGATACCGGTGTGGGCATCCCGGCCGATAAACTGGATAGCATTTTCGAACGCTTTAGCCAGGTGGACGGCTCGGCCTCGCGGGAATACGAGGGCACCGGGATTGGTCTGGCCCTGGCAAAAGAGCTAAGTGAGCTGCACCAGGGTCAGTTGTCGGTCTCCTCGCAGCCAGGTCAGGGTGCGGCCTTTCGGCTGATTTTCCCGGCGGCGCAAGCTCGTCCCCTGGAACAGCTGGGTCATACGGGTGATTCAATCTTGCCTGGGCCGCCGTCTGGTTCTGCAGTCGAGTCGGTGCTGAGTGGTTATAATATAGAAGGAAAAAAATCATCCATGCAGAGCGGTGTGCTGGCCGAACTATCCGAAAGCCAGGCTGCCGAGCCTGTTGATGATGGTGCTGCCAGAGATCAGCAGGCGGGTGAGGGAACTGCTTTCAACGCGTCGGCCAAAGAAAAGGCCGGCTTGGGTAGCGCGGAGTTGGTATTGATCGTGGAAGATACCCACGACATGCGTAAATTTATTTACTTTTTACTACAGCCCCATTACCGGCTGATCACCGCCCGCAATGGCGAGGAGGGCCTGGCGAAAGCCCGCGAGCACAAGCCAGACATCATTCTTTCCGATGTGATGATGCCGCGTATGAACGGCTATCAGCTTTTGACCGCCGTCAAGCAGGATCCGGAGTTGCAGTCCATTCCAGTCATCCTGTTAACGGCCAAAGCAGATATCACGATGAAAATCGAAGGCCTTGATCTTGGGGCCGATGATTATGTGGTCAAGCCCTTTAACTCCAAAGAGCTCTTGTCGCGGGTCAAGTCGCATTTGCGCATGGCCGCCATGCAGGCTGAAATTCGCACGATGCGTGATCAATTGCTCGAATTGAACGAAAAGCTGTCCGGGCAGCTGCAAGCCCAGGTCAGTGAGCTGATTCGTTCCAGCAAATTCCAGAGCTACCTGCCGCCGCAGCTAGTCCATTCCATTCTAGATAAGAATAATGATGATCAGGTCCGTTCTAGTCGCAAAAAAATGACGATCTTCTTTTCGGATATTGTCAATTTTACCGGCATTACCGAGGACCTGGAGCCGGAAGAGCTGGCCGAGTTGCTCAACAGCTATTTAAGCGAGATGACTGCCATCGCTACCGAGCATGGCGCCACGATCGACAAGTTTGTGGGCGACGCGATCCTGTGTCACTTTGGCGATCTGCACAGCAAGGGTGAAAAAGCCGATGCAGTTGCCTGCGTGGGTATGGCCGTGGCGATGCAGCTGCGGATGCGCGCACTTTCGGCGGTCTGGATCGAGCGTGGCTATAGCGAGCCCTTGCAGATTCGCTGTGGTATTAATACGGGTTTTGTAGCCGTCGGAAACTTCGGCTCCGACAAACGGCTTGACTATACTGTGATCGGTTCGCATGTCAATCTGGCCAGCCGCCTGGAGAGTAGCGCTGAACCCGGTCAGATCCTGGTCAGTCACTCCACCTGGGCTTTGGTACGCGAGGACTTTCAACTGGAACCGTTTGCGGATATTGCAGTCAAGGGCTTTGCCCGTCAGATTCCGACTTATCAGGTGCGGCTTTGAAATTGAGAACCTGAGAGCGCATAGCTCTGGGGTCGAAGGTGACCTTTCGGGCCACAAGTCAAGGCTTCAGGCCGGTTTTGCAATCTCTCGGCTTTGCATCCACTTTTTGCCCGCTTGCATTTCGCGAGCGGCATTCAGATTTTAAATTTGAAGCATCCGGACCTTGTAGAAGAGTTGTACTTATGGCCCCAAAAAAGTCCACATCCAGGAAGTCCGCATCTAAAAAGAAGCCAGTCGCGCAGGGGGACGGCAAGGTAATCCCGCTGCGAAAGAAGGTTTCACGGGCTCGCAAAAAGACTGTCAAAAAGGTGCCGTCGCAGCAGGCAAATCGGCCGGTCCGAGCGGCCCACAAGCCAGGCAAGGAGCGTGAGTTTGTTGATAAAATGCGCGGCGGCGAGCGTTTTTTTGAAATTATGGAAATGGACATCGAGGATCCCTCTGATCTGGAGCGGATGTTTCGACCGCTACTGGACGAGGATCCCTGGTATCTGGAGCCCTATTTAGTCCTGCATGAAGCCTATATAGATGAGCTGGATGAGGACTACAATGGTATATGGCTGGAAAAGGCCTATGAGCGGGCGTTGGATCTGGTCCTGGACGATCAGGATTTTTGGCCTGACCGGCTGGAATGGGGCTGGCTGGAAAACCGGCATATACTGCGCACCCTGCATGCCAAGGCGGAGTTGTTATGGCTGAAAAACGAACCGACGGTGGCCTTGCAATTGTTCCACCAAATCCATAAAATGAATCCGAACGATAACACCGGTGTGCGCTTTTCCCTGCTGGCCATCCTGGAAGGCATGGATGCTGAAGAATATCTCGACTTCAGTGAGACCGAGGAAGGGTACATGAATCCCGAACTTTTCGACTGGTTTGCCAAACGGGCCGGGCAATATGCCCATTTTTTTCCCCAGGGGAGCGGGGGTGATTTAGAATGAGCGGACTGGGGAGCTGGATCTGTTTTTTGCAGTCCAGGCGTTTGAATCCGGGAACTTTTTTACATGCGCACGCGTCCGTATCGCAATATCGATGGGGTGCTTATATGAGTTTCTTACGCCAATGCTGGAGCGCTGATCACAAAAGGATCAGCAGTCGTTGGCCGGGGCAGGCGATCGCTTTCGTTGTCGTTGTCATTTTGCTCTTTGCCAATACCTGTATTGTCTGGCCGCCCGATACGGCAGAGAACGATTCTGCTCTTTTAATCTTGCTCGGTTCCGGTTTGTCGGCTCGCACTGAGTCGCAACTTGATTTTCGGGATCCGGAACGCCTGTTCTACAGCGCGGCGTTGCCAGAGGGCTATGCCATGGACATTGCCTTTCATCAGCACCAGTTGATAGTTGCTCTGCAGGGTAAGAACAGGCAAAAGGACCAGCTAATTTTTTTAAGGACGAACGGTTCCATCCTGAAAAGCACGGATCTGCCGGCAGCCAGTCTGGCCGCCATCGACAGCTGGCAGGATAATCTCTACATATTAAATCGCGTCCAAAGTCGCTTGATTCAACAGATCAATCCTGCGGGTCAGGTCCTCCAGACCTGGCAGTCGCCGAGCCGCATCGCCGGCAAGTTGTATGGCCTGGCGGTCCAGCAAAATGCTTTTTATACCAGCAGCTATCAAGACGGCATTTCCACGGTCTGGCGCATGGATCGGGTGAGCGGGCCATTGAAGCCCAGGGCGATCTATCAGGTCCCGGCCAAAATACACGCTTTGCAGTTGCGTGAAAACACATTGGTGCTGGCCGGGCAAACGGATCAGGAAAATCAACTGCATCTGTTGGACTTGAATGGACGCAAGCAATCCGTTTTGCGGATGCCGCCTTACACCAACATGGGATTGGCCTTGCGCGAAAACAGACTATGGGCTATGAATCAATATCATGGCGCTGTGCGCTTGTTTCCCTTTAGCGTTGATGCGGCTCAGGGAGTTGTGACCGGCGGTCCTTTGGTGCGTGATGTCCAGATCAGGGTGCGTTTCGTAAACCATAATACGAATCCCTACCAGTTGGACTATTGGGTCCCCCGTCCGGTTACGGGTGAATTGCAGGAGATCAATAACGTAAGCATTTCACCGCCGCCGGCATCATTGTTGACTGATGCCGAACAAAACGAATGGGCTCACATCCAGCTGCCGGCAAGCCGCAGTGTGAACGAGGTGCAAATCAGCTTTCAGATACGCAGTCTAAGTCGCGTCTGGACCCTGGATCCGTCTATAAAGCTGGCCGATGGCTCCATCCCGTCAGCCATCAGGACCTGGCATACCCGTGTAACCAGCGCCTTTGACTATGACGCACCGATCGTTAAAAAAATCATTGGCGGCCTCCCGAATCAGGGCAGCTATACCGATCAACTGCTTTCTATCCAGGACAAGGTTAATGATCTCTTGACAGTCAACGGCCCCTCGGGTCCGGAAAAACAAGCCAGCCTGTTTTTGGAAAAGGGGGAGGGCCGCTGCTATGCGCATACTCTCGGCGTGGCCGCGGTTGCGCGCGGTGCCCGGATTCCCATGCGGGCCATTGGCGGCCTGAATATCAGTCAATCGGCTGAGGCCGTCGAAGACAGCTCGGTGCACACCTGGAATCAATTCTGGTATCCCGGCCAGGGTTGGGTCGACATGGATAGCGTCGCCGATGATGCCAAAAACGGACAGCATTCTAGCGATCATTTCGCCTATCATCCGGCGCACTACTGGATTACCTTTCGCGGCGCTTATGACCGCATCGACTACCAAAGCAGTCTGGCGAATCGGGGCTGGTACGGCATTTATCGCTGGCAAAGCATCGATCCCAAAAACAAGGCCAGGGTCAAAAAAGAGGGCACTCGCATTCGATCGGTAGAGCCGTCCAACGTAGCCAGCTGGTAAGCACCTGGGCTTTGTCCGCCAGATCCCGGTTAATCAGGTCCGTGGACAGTCCTGGCGTGAAAGCTTTGTAAGTCGTATTCAGGGACCCATTAAACCGAACATTTTTTGCTGTCTGTGGTCTAAAAATTTAGTTGATCCTTCCGGCACAAGAACGGGAATACGGTCAAGGGACACTGAAATGCGAATACAAACATTTACCGTCAGCAATCTCTGCAAGGCAGGGCTGGGAGTCTTTAGTGTGACCGGCTTTTTGATGCTGGTAATGCTGCTATTGATGCCGGTCATGCTACCAGCCGTGCCGGATGATGATTGTGATAAGCCGCAGACCGATACCGGCTGTGAGTTGCAACTCAAGCAGGAATCGGACCAAAAACAAGGCCAGTCAGATCAAAAAAACAATCGCCAGAATCGTAAAAAAATTACAACTGCGCAGTGGGAGTCCTGTAAAAAATATGTGGCCGAACATGGACTGGCGCAGGCTGGCTGGAGCCAGCCCAATCACAAGGGCGATTGCAATGATCAGCCGGGCACGAACTATAATTTTCAGGTCTGGCCGCCCGAGCGGGGCTTTACTCCGCTGACCTGTGACAAAAGGAGTGGGATTTGTTACCGGGAATACTTTCTGGTTAAGCGGATCCGGACCCAGGATAACCGAGAGGTGTGGGATGAGCACACCTGCTGTCAGTCTGATTTGCAGGCCAGGTATGGTAAAATGACTTTTAGCAGCACCGACAGGGTTTTCCCTGCATTGCCCGGACAGTATGAGTACCCGCATGGTCAAGCGCGCCTGTACCGGGTTAGCGCCGATTGCTCGCAGTTTTAGTCCGCAATACCACCAGGCGCTTAATTGCCTGGTCCGATGCCATACGATTCCTTCTGGATAGTCTAGTGTCTGGGCCAGCGTAAAAGCCCCTTTTGGCACCCGCTATGGGCATAGGCACTGCCCGGTTGGCGCATATCTGCCCAGTATAGCATAGCACCCAGGTGTGACAAGAAATCCGATTTTTTTGAAAATTCCTTGCCTGGAAAAGCCTTGACAAGATACCGACATATGATAAGTGGTGCAAAGGTGTCCCATGGGCGGCTTGGCGGAGGGTCCGGCTCACGCCTGGCTATTTGACACCCGGCCACCAAACCACCCACCCACACATTCGGGGGATTAGCTCTGCCTGCGTGATCTCCACGGAAATCTGCATCTAGACGCAAAGCCATTGCGGGTGACCGCCCTGTCTACTCGCCTGGGTGTTTAGCAAGCAAAAAAGGCCTTCAATCACCTGAAATTGCCGATATTGCTAACAGGATGCCACCATCAGTAGAGCAAAAAATTGAACAGTTTTGGCAAGATGAAATGCTGCAGAACGGTTTTCGTCAGAACCTGAAAAAACTCGGCCTGCCGCAGATTCTGTGGCCTGAAAAGCGGCCGCAGGCCTTTCATAAAAAATTCCTGATTCATAAGGCGGGTCAGCGGATACCGTACCCCCTGTACACTCCTCTTGATCGCTTGAACTTTGCTGGTCAGTTCATCCAGGATCGACTGCGGCAGGGTGATCCTGATGTGCATCCGGTGGTGTTATTCTATTACATACGTTCATTTCAAATGCAATACGGGCGATCTGTGCAGGCGGAGTCCAGCGTGCAAACGCAAGCACACAGCAAAGCCGAGCGCAGGAAAGGCAAGCGTCCGGTATTGAATGCTCAATCGGTCCGGATTGATCAGCGCTGCGCGGAATTGCTTTCCAGTCTGGATGTGCCAGAGGGGCTCTATCACTGTCGCACGGAAGAGCAGTTGCTTACCACTGTTCTGTCTGAGTTGCAAGGTATGGCTGCTCGTTTGGGAGCTCTGGAAGAAGAGCAGGAGTCGCTGTCTATCGAGGCCGATCTGTTGCAGGCCGCCCAATCGGCTGAACAGGAGCAGCGTCACAGGGTCGCCGAACTGGAGGCGCAGTTGGCTGAAATGCATGCTCGTTTATACAAGCGCGAGGAAAGAATCGAGCATCTGGAAGTCCAGCTGCGGGATGTTGCGGATCGCATCATTCAGGAAGAAGAGTCGCGACCGCGGGAAGCCAATTTGGTGGAAGAGCTGCGATTGATGCGTCATGAATACAAATTGCTTTCAAATAAATATGATCGCCTGGTTTCGCGTAATATTGATCTGTCGAACCAGGTCAAGCGCGGGGGGCCGGCCATGGCCCTCGAGGATGTGCTGAATAGCATTCGCGACAAAATCAATCGTGTGTTGCGTTCGGCGGTTTCGAGCAGCGAGGATTTGCTATTGGCCGGGTTGAACCGTGAAATTGACCAGCTGAAGCGAGCCCGTCATTACCTGGGGCGGGCCTTGTACGATGTGGGCATGCTATATTTGCGCACTGGTCAGCATCGCGAGGCCGTCACGGAGCTGCGGGCCGCGCGCGAACTGGGCGTTGAGAACTATAGAACCAATAGCATTATAGATGAACAAATGCCGGCTGCCGGTTAGCCCCGACTTTGGTTTCGGGGTGCGGTTTAAATATGCGTGCCGTTGACAGCGTCGCTGATGCGGCCGTTGACCTTGAGCATTAAATAATTGATATAATTTGTCAGATCCTTTTTGAACTTTGTGGCGTAGCGTACTGCCTTGGAAATGACCTGTTCGAACATATAGGACTCCATTTCGCGGACGGTATCCTCCAGCTCGATTAGAATATGCTTTAGTTCGCGGTACTGCCGATTGATGCGCGTCAGCTCATCCGGCTTGCTGCTGGCTGTTCGAATCAATACTGGCGTTGACTCCATGATCGTCTCTGCCAGATCGTAGAAATCATTCAAGAGCTCGTGGATCTCATTCAGATACTCCTGTTGCAGATACTCCAGTTCTTCCGGTCGAATGACGAATTTCTCGAAGCGCTCCTGGATCTTGCTCTCCTGTTCTTTGAGGGAGTTGCGAATGTGTTTGAGTCCAAAGTGGTCCCGGTCCAGCTTGTCCAGGCTGATAAAGTCGCGACCGATATAGATTTTGTCTTTGTAATTATCAGGCAGGTCCTTTTCCTCTATTGTGTACAGCTTTAATTCATAGTCCGCCGGGTGATCCGGAATCGCCAGCAACCGGCAGATGACAGTGTGGTTGTTGAGCGAGATATAATAAGAATTGCTTTCGAGCAAGGAGGAGTAAAGCGCTAACTGATAGATAATGTAGTGCTTCAGTTGTTCCAGTTTCTTGCGATGGCTATGAATCAGGCTTTCCGCCTTTTCTCGTTCCTCCATGCGGGCCGGGCCGGTCTCCAGGATATTAAAATCCGGGTCGATTAAAAAACGGCTTTCTGAAAAGAAAAACTCCAGGTACAGACCCTTCAATAATTCGGTCTGGAAGTAGTCCTCGGTGAACCTGGGGATTTTAATGATTTGTTGATTCGAGATGGCTTCCAGGCTTTGCATTTCCTTGTCCTTGAGACGCTACGTCGTCGACCTATGGTCTCGCCGTCGCGCGACAGGAAGATATTTAAAGCCGTACAGCGGCGGTCAAGGCAAAATGAGCATGGCATCACCATAGCTGAAAAATCGGAATCGGTGCTGGATAGCATACTGGTAGGCTGTCAGGGTGTTTTCGCGTCCCAGGATGGCGCCAATGAGCATCAAGAGCGATGAGCGGGGCAAATGAAAATTGGTAATCAAGCCATCAATGGATTGGATCCGGGCTGGCGGTCGTAAAAAAAGGCTGGTTTGAAAGGGGCCTTGTCTAAATAGGTGGCCGGTTTCGGCCAGCCAGGCGCTTTCCAGACAACGCAAGCTGGTAGTGCCGATCGCAATTGTGCGCCCGTTGGTTGCCTGCTGACGGTTCAATAGCCAGGCAGTGCGGGTCGGAATATGGCAGTCTTCGGCATGCAGTCGGTTATGTTGCCAGTGATCCGGTTGCAGCGGGGCGAAGGTGCCATAGCCAATGCGCAGCTCCAGGTCGGCTGCCAGAATGCCACGCAGATGTAATTGCCGCAGTATTGACTGGCTGAAATGCAGCCCGGCGGTGGGAGCGGCAATACTGCCCGGCCGGGAGGCGAATATGGTCTGATATCTGGCCTGGTCCTGCTGGTCCGCATCGCGATGCATATAGGGCGGCAGGGGCAGTTGGCCATGGCGTTCAAACCATGCCAGTCGTTCCGCTGCGTTGCGCCAGGCAGCTGTGCGCTGGCCGATCTGATAAGCCACCAAAAGGCCATTCGCTTCGTTGTGCATGACCGTAGCAGTGCCCGGATCCAGAGGCTGGAATTCAAATTCCACGGTGGTTGGTGATTCGAGCTGCAAGATTTCGCCGGCCTTTAGTTTGCGACGTCCCTTCAGCAGCGCCAGCATATGGTGCTCTGGCTGGGAGGGCTGCCAGGGCAAGCCCAGGGCCTCAATCCGTGCACCGCTGGCCCTTTGTAATAACAGCTTCTGCGGCAAAACTTTGGTGTTATTGCGGACCAATAAATCTCCGGGCTGCAAAAGGCCGGGCAGGTCAGAAAACAGGTGTTCTACGAGTTGTATGCGGCCAGTCGGCGGAGCACCCAGGCGCAGGCTTTGACCGGTCCGCACAACAAGTAGACGCGACGAGTCGCGTTTGCTTAAGGGGCGACTAGCGATCAACTCGGGCGGCAGGGGGAAGTCCCATCGTTGGAGCCAATTTTCAAAAAGTTGATTTCGTTGCATAGTGTGTTTTTGTCGCTTGATTCGAGGCTAATGGACGCTAGCATGGCCACCGGTTGGCTCAGGTGAATTTCATGCAGGTCAGGGAGTACGGCAAGGCTTTTGCAACCCGGCAGGTGTCATTTTGGACGGCCCGGCCGCATCTGATCACGATCGCGCTTGGGATTTTGCTGGCTGGATTATTCGCTTCCGGATTGCGTATTGTGCGCGAACCGGCGCAACTGGATCTAATCCCCGGTCAGGTCGCCGGCAGTCGCAGCGACTTTGATGATTATTATCGGGCTAGCCGGGCATTCGCGGCTGGAGATACTGATCCCTACCATATCAATAATTTGACCCAGGCCGCGCGTTTATTTGGCCTGGCGGACCAGGACCCGAATCACCTGTTGGAAGCGATACTGCTGTTACGCCAGGTCGGCAGCTATCTCTATCCTCCCTGGTTGGCCTTCCTCTTGACTCCGCTGACTGTTTTCAGTTACCCGGTTGCGGCCGTGCTCTTTCAGCTGGCCTCTGTTCTGAGTCTGGCTCTGGCCCTGTATATTATGCGACGCATGCTGGTGGAATTTGGAAATCTGTCTATCGGAGAGGCTCTACTGGCCTGCCTTTTGACTCTGGTGGCGATTGCGGCTTTTATGGATGGCAATGCCGCCAACGGCAATGTCGGCTTTTTTCTAATCGCGCTTTTTGCCGCTGTGCTCTATGGTTTGTTAAAGCCCGGCTGGCGCTATACCCTGTTGGCTGGATTCTTATTGGGCATTGCGATCGCGATCAAGGTGACGCCGGTATTTTGGGGGCTTCTGATCCTGGCAACCCGGCGGTGGCTTGCCGGCATTATGGCCCTGTTGGGTCTTGTCCTGGCCTTATTTTTGCCGGGTTTCTTTTATGGACATGCGCGGAACCTGGTTTATCTGCATGATTGGTACGACTTGATTCTGCACAGCTATCAAAAGCTGACTTTCATTCGTTCCTGGACCAACAACCAGAGTATAGTAGCCGCCGTGGGCCGCTTCTTCCTCGAGGGACAGGATGCCGCTCAGTATCAGTGGGGCCTTCCCTGGCTTGTTTGGCCCGCGTTGCATGGTGGTGAGCGTCTGGAGTGGTTCGCCGCTTTGAGTCAAAAAATCAATTTGAGTTGGCAATTCGCGCTGCTCATTCTTGCTGTTCGCATTGGGTTGCGCGATGGTATCGCCATGCTCTGGTCGCCTGCGGCCTGGCTGGCACGCACTGCGGAGTATCGTCTGATCGGGCAAAGAGCCTTTATCTGGCTCCTGGTCTGGTTGGTATCGGTTTCTCTGTTCACGGCGGGCGTCAGCTGGTTTCATGCCTATAGCATGCTGTTCGTGCCGCTTGTGCTCTACTGCGGCCGGCGCCTGGTTGAAATCCGTGCCGGGCGGTGGACCCGGCCGCTTTGGAGCGAACGAGTCTGGTTGGGTATGCTGCTGTTATTTGGGCTCTTTTTTTTATTGTTGCCGAGTCTGGTGCGTGAGGGGCTGGCCATGTATGCTGTATTTGTGGCGCTGCAATGTCTGGTTTTACCAGGCTTATGGATAGAGGCCTGGCGCGGGCCGCATTCCGGAGGGGCAAAGCCAGATGGTTTTTAATTCCGGCGTTTTTATCTATTTTTTGATAGTTGTACTGGCGGTCTATTTTGGGCTGGCCCGGCTTCCCGCAGGGCATAAATGGCAAAACCGCTTCTTGCTGGTGGCATCCTGGTTTTTTTACGGCTGGTGGGACTGGCTGTTTTTAGTCCTGATCGGCATATCAACAATTATAGATTATATTGCTGCCCGGGCCATGGGTAGCGATCTGGCACGGCCGCATCGGCGTTTGTGGATGTCGATATCCTTGATTGTGAATCTGGGGATGCTGGGTATTTTCAAATACTATGATTTTTTTATTGAAAGCTTTATTCATGGCATGAGTTTGCTTGCACCGGGCTGGCAGGCCGGGGCCGGGGAGCATTTGCTGCTCAAAGTGGCTCTGCCGGTGGGCATCAGTTTCTATACCTTTCAGACGCTTTCCTATACCATTGATGTCTACCGGGGCCAGATTGAAGCGGAGCGGGATTTCTGGGATTTCGCCTTGTTTGTTTCCTTTTTTCCGCAACTGGTGGCCGGTCCCATCGAGCGTGCCGGGCAGCTCTTGCCCCAGATCAAACAAGTACGTACAGTGCGTTGGTCCGATTGGCAAGCCGGTGCCTGGATGTTCTTGTACGGTTTCTTCTTAAAAACGGTTGTGGCAGATTCCATTGCCCCCTGGGTCGATAGCGTTTTTTTAGAGTCACGCGCGGCCTGGCTGGCTCATCCGGATTATTTACAATATATAAGCGCACCGCATGTGTTGTTTGCCTGCATCGGATTTGCCATTCAAATCTACGGCGATTTCGCGGGGTATTCCTTTATTGCCCTCGGTTCGGCACGCCTGCTTGGAATCGAGTTAACCCTGAATTTTGATGTGCCCTTGTATTCGCGTAACCCGGTTGAATTATGGCGTCGCTGGCATGTGACTCTGAACCGTTGGCTGACTGATTACGTCTATATTACCTTCGGCGGCAGCCGCTACGGGGAGCTGCGCAAGTATCGCAATCTGTTCTTCGTATTTTTACTGACGGGGCTCTGGCATGGCGCCAGCTGGACCTTTGTTGCCTGGGGAGCCTATATGGGCATCTGGATGCTTTCTTATATGGTGCTGAGTCCCTGGTTGCAAAGCCGATCCGGATCGCAAAGGCCATGGATGCAGGTGCCTGGCCAGATCATCATGACAGTATTGTGCTTTTTAGGCTTTGCCTTGTCAGCTCTGTTTTTCCGGGCCTGGGATATTCAACAATCCTGGCAGATGCTGACTTTGCTTTTGAACTGGCCCCTGGATCTGGTTCGCCTCGCCTTCAGCGAGGGTGCTGAATGGGTGACCCTGAAAAACCATGTTCTCGGAATCAGTCACCAAATACCAGATGCGTATCGCATTGCCGCGGCCATTTTGCAGCATTCCTGGCTGGTTTTTGCGATGGAGTTTTTTTGGCGCAAGGAAAACGATCCCTGGTGGATTTTTCACAAGCCCTTCGGCATCCGTCTGCTCGTTTACGCGGGCTTGTACTTTCTCATTCTACTAACGGGAGTCTTTGGCAAGAATGTCATCTATTTCGCATTCTAAAAAACGTAGCGCCTTCATGCGCGTATTCAGTCGGGGGCCATATGCGTTGCTGCTGTGGCTGCTTTTGATCATCGGTACGGTCGAGCTATTCGTACGCCTGGCACCGATGGAGCAGCTGGCCCAAACGGGGGTCTTTTTGGCCGACCAGCGATCCAGTTTGCTGGAGGCCGCCACGCCGACCTACGATTATATTATTTTCGGCGAGTCGCGCACGCTGTCCATCAAGGGTCATCGTCCCACGCCGGCTGCGGACTGGTCGCTGTATAATTTTAGCGTGCCGGCCATGGGTTCCCATTATTATGCGGCATTTCTCGATAAATACATGCACCATCGCAACAAGGCCCCGGCAGCCCTGATCTTTGCCGGTGATCCTTTGTTGTTTCAACCTGGCTGGAATCGACCGCTGCATGACCCGGATCAGAATTACACAGACGGGCGGAATACAAGCTTGTCGGCATATCTTTGGAATCGCTTTTGGCGGCGTTTGCAGGCTGCATTTGGATACTATGAATTACACCATAATGCCGGCGCCATGCAAGAGATGTTATGGTCCAGTTTTTCGCATCGTTATCTACATTTATTCTCCCTGGGTCAGTCCTGGCAACAATACCATGGTCCGGAGAGGCTTTTCATGATGTATGAACAGTTGCCGATGCAGTACTACACCTGGCGCTGGCGCGAGCCCCTGGCCCATTACATACTTGGGTTTCGTGCATCGTATTTTAAAACCCATGATTTGCCGGGGGATTGCTTCCAGAGTTGTCAGGCAACCTGGAATTCAGCCTGCTACCCGGGTATCCAGCGGATGCAACAAAACAAGCTCGTGCAAGGCCTGCTGGATGCCAACCAGGGCGGCATCAATCTGGCTGATATGCGCGATCCGGGGAAAAGATTGCAATACATGAGTCTGGCTGATTCCCTGATCCAGGCGGATGTAAAACAATCACAAGTCAGCTCCAGCGTCGTGGATACGGAGCCGCTGCTGGCTCTACTCGAGACGGCTCGGCGCTATCAAATCCCGGTCGTTTTTGCCTTTGCGCCGGTAGCCAAAGCCTACCGGCAACTGGACTATTATGCCCGCTTTGAACAACAGCTACGGGACTTGATCCAGGCGCGCAAAGGGACCGTAGCTGAAATAGTCTTCCCGGACCGCTGGTTAGAGCATCGCTTTTTTGTTGATACGGCGCATTATACCTGCGAGGGGGCCGAGTTGGTTAATAAGGATTTTTATCAATCTGTCATGCCACAAATACGAGCCACTTTCCCGCCCCGCAGACAGTTGGCAAGGCAGGGAGTTGCTCCATGAATATAAAGGCCTGGATGTATTATCCCTTATTCTTGCTGCTGATTTTATTTGGTGTGGACAAGCTTTGTTTGCTAGATGAATACAAGCGGCTCACGATGAGTGATGCGCCCTTTCTGATCTTTGATTATAAGCCGCAGTTGATTGAACAAATGGTCCGGGAAATGAAACCGGCTGATGCAGGCGCGGGGCAACAAAAACTGGCCTTGATCCTGGGGACCTCCAGATTGTTATTCTTTGATTATGATTTCTTTCAGGAGAATTATCCTGATTGGAAACTATATAATTATAGCGCTCCGATTACCTTCCCGGCGTATTATTGGTACATTCTAGACTCGGTTCGATCACGCGGTTTGCGTCCCGATCTTCTAATTATCGAAACAGCCGCTTTCCAGTATTCCGATGGCACCGATCTCTTCCAGCGATCGAATCTGGCTTATAGTTTTGATCTGCCCTTCATTTTGCGCTACTTTAATCAGTTTACCAGGGACGAGGTTTCCGGTTACCTGGGTCGTTTTTTGTTTGCATCTTATCGTTATCCACCCCGGCCAGGGGTAATGTGGGATCGTTATCAGCATCCGGATACAAATCAGACCTATAGAGCCTTCCAGGCCATGGAGGCGTTTCAGCAGACACATAATGGATCAGCACGCAATATTATACCCAAGGAAAGCTGGTTTCAAATGGATCGTGCCCTGATGCAATACCAGGCGCAGCATAAGACCTTGCCCTGGTTATATACAAACGCGAAGATCTCCGAACGCCATTTCTATTTTTTAACCGCGATGCTGCACTACGCGCATGAGAATCAGATCAAGGTTGTGCTTGTGCGGCCAGCCGTGTCCCAGGAACTTCAGGCGGCTCAACGGCAGGACGCATCCTTGCAGGATTTTTTACAAGCTTTTGACTCCAGACGCGACAAGATGCTTGCTGAATTCCCGGCCGTTTATATCGATTTCAATCAACGTTCCGACTATATCTGTACCAGTTTCGTGGATGATGCCCATATGGCAGTGCCTTGTTACCATGCGATGATGGATATTATCATGGATACTGTGCAATCCGGGCAACCGCGTCCCGCTTCACCTTAGTCGAATCGACGCATGTTCAAGGTGCTTTTCAGGGTGTCTTTTTTGGCCTGATCCTGCAGGTCGCGGATGCTGCGCAGGCTGTTGATGAGCAGGTGTTGTAATTGCTGCGTGTTGACTGGTTTGGCGATAAAGTGAACATGCGGCCCAACCTGATTCAGATGCAAGTCGGCCGGGTTGGTCAGCGGATTGATCAACAGGATAAAAACCATATGGCTGGTGTTAGGCAGGCTGCGAATGGCCCGGATCAACTCCAGGCCGTTCATTGGGGGCATTTCCATATCAATAATCGCGGCAGAAAAGTTACGCGCCGGCACCTGGAACAACTCAAGCGCCGCCTTGCCGGAGATGGCCGCCATGGGAAATGTGCGCCAGATGCGCAGCTGATGCCGCAGGATCCGACGCACTGTCCGGTTGTCGTCGACCAGGAGCAGTCGCTTGCCCTCGAGAATCTCCTGGTGTTCGATGGTTTCAATGTTCGTCTGGACTGCCAGGGTTTTGATGCGACAAGTAATCTGATTGCCTTGCTCGCCGGTATCCTGTATTTGAATGTCGCCGCCCATCAAATTGCTCAGCCGGCGAGCGATCAATAATCCAAGGCCTTGCGGGTCTTCCAGGTTTTCATCGCTCCAGGTCTGTTCCTGCAATTGTTGACGGGTTGTTGCGCCTATCGGTAGTCCGGTGTCTGATATCGTAAAGTGAATTCGATGCAGAATATCTTCTTGCTCGGCTCCGACCGACAAAAAGATCTCACCGCGACTTGTGTGGCGCAATGCATTCTCGATCAGGTTGTGCAAGACCTGGGTTAGTTGTGATCGCTCGCCAATGACCCGTCGGGGTGTGCCGGGCATGAGTTCGTAGGCCAGTTCAATCCCTTTTTGGGCGCATTTGATCACATAGTCCTGAATACTCTCCCGGATGCATTCCACCAGATCAAAGGCCCGTACGGCAGTGTCCGGACTGTTTTCGTCCAGCCGGGAATACTCAAGGATTTCGGCCAGGGTTTCGCGTAAGCGCTGGCTGTTTTGCCGGATGCTTGCAAGTTGCTCCCGAAACACAGGGGTCTGATCGTCGGCGCTCAGTTCGGCTACCGCGCTTTCGATCGACTTGATGGGCTGGCGAATTTGCTCTGATATGCCGGTCAGAAAGCCGGTCTTCTGATGCTTGCTGCGAGCCAGGTCTGCCTCAAGAATGCGTCGCTCCTCCAGGCTTTGATTGTACATGGATCGCTGGTTGTCCAGTTCCAGACGCGCTTGCGCCAGTGCGGCTCGTGCCAAAGCAATCTGGCGGTCGCCCTCCAGCGAATTGGCTAGCGTGCTCAAGGCGGTTGTTAATTCGGCGCTTTGATTTTGGTGCCAGTCAGCGAAAATATTGTGGTCGCGGCTATGTTCTAGATAAATGACGCCGACACATCGCATTTCGGCGTCCATCAGCGGAGTGCAGGCCAGGCTGGCAATCTGCTGGCTGCCAAGCCACGGGTCTTGCGACCAGCTGTGATCCTGGTCCGTTGCGGGATGAATTAAAATTCTTTGCGCGGATCGGACAGCTGAATCAAGCACCGCAAAGGGGAAACGACGAGACAATTCGTTATCAAAATCTGCTTGCCTGGATGGATTCGCAGCCCATTCCGGGCCGTTGTAACCTGATAAGAGCAGCTCATGGGCCGGTCCGGGCTGAAAGATGGCGCACCGCTCGGCGCCCAGGCGTTTGCTCAAATAGCGGCAGCACAATGTGGTCCGCTCCTGCGGATCCTTGTTGGATAAGCATTGGATCAGACCGAGCCACGATTCGGTTGTGGCGGCGGCTGGATCGCCCTGGTGAGTTGCTTGCTGTTCTCGTCGGCCTTGTTGAGTCGGCAGCAGCTCCAGCCATTCGGGATACAGGCGTTCCAGATCGGTTACAATTCGCATGGCTCCACAACGTCCAAATAACTGATGCGCTTCGCGCAGCATCAAGCGTGCCATGCTTTCCCGGCCTTGTTCTAGATAGGCAATACCGATCAGGCGGTAGAGCAGGGCAGCGTCCAGGCTTTGCCCCTGATGAACTGTCGAAAGGATTATTTGTTCTACCTGTTGCTTGTCGGATCCGGATTTGCCCAGCCCCAGGTCGTTCATCCAGGCCTGGATGAGTTCCAGGCGCCACAGGCCGGGACCATCCTGCATTTGAACAGCCCGGCGCATATCTGCCAGATGGACCGCCAGTTTGTGGCGCAACTTGAGGCGTTCATTGTGACTGCCGGAGCTGTACTGCGCCAACAACGCAAGGCAAATATAATAGTTCGCCAGCAGTCGCCAGACGGGAGGGATGACCGGTGTGATTCGGCTGGCGAGCTGGAAAGATTCCGCAAAAGCACTGGCCAGGTCAGCCTGCCACAGGGCAGTTGTGATTGCTGCCAATCCGGCTTGCAAGTGTTGAATGGGATCTGCACTGTCGTCCGAATGCAAACGAGTGGGAAAGTCTGCTGCGCCGGTCAGAGCCGCAATTAGTTGGGTCGGGGCATGATCGTCCTCTGCCGGGTAAGCTCGGTCAGCTGCGATGCTATTCAGCGGCTCACCGTCAACAAGCAAGCGCAAGTATACATCATCCGCACGCAGTGTCTGCCGGTGACGTGTATTGTGGATTCGTGAGACCAGTGGGCCCTGAGTCTGGATGGCCTCGCGTGCGTGAGTAAAGCTGGATTCCCAGGGATATACATAACGCAAGAGGATGATCAAGGCATCCGGACTCATAAACTGAAGATCCGACAATAATTTGAGAACTGATTCCAGGGCCGCTTCAGAGCCAGGCTTCGGTAAAAGCATCAGGCACAATCGGCCCACGGCCAGATCAAGGGCTGGTCCGGGCAAGTGGTTGCGCTGATGCAGCTCAAGCTGTTTTAATAATATTCTTTCATGCAATGCCGGGTTTTCCATCCGGACAAGTCCGGCCAAGGTTGCAAGGATAGACATACTTAGTTGCAGTTCCATTTTGCGGCCGTCCACGCTTCTGTTTGCGGGGCGTGGTTGCAGGCGAGTCAGTCGTCGGACTCTGGCTGGCAGTCGCCGGCGCCATAAATGCAATCGGCGGCGTGATAAATGAATACCGTTTGCTGCCAGGCTCTCAAGGCATAAGTCGCGGGCCGCGTCAACTTGACCATCTTTGACCAGAGTATGGATTGTTTGCTCCGCCAGGGCCAGGCTTTGCCAGCCCGTTTTTGTTTTACGCGTGAGTTCTGGTTCTGTCCGGATTGAGTCGCAGACTATACCGGGCATGCGAGTATACAATTCCAGGGGATCGGCCGTATCGTTTTGATCGGGTTGGATAGCATATTGCAGGCTTTGAGCCAGACGGCAAGAGTGCTCCTGATTGCCCCACCAGGCGGTCTTGCGGATGGCGTTTAGAATGGATTGGCGGGCATCCTTGATTTGCAGGCCGTTGAGTGGGGGCCTGGTCTGGAGATAATTGGCCCAGGCCCAGCTCTGTTGCCATTCGTCAGCCTGATGCCATTGGTACAGTCGATTGGTCAGGTGTTCCAATATTCCGGGGTGTTGTTGTTGGCAATAAGTCAAAGCGGCCAGACCCAATCCTGTGATCGCAATGCTGTAAACAAACCGCCCTTCCTTGCGTGTGGCTTGCACAAAACCGTCCAGTTGCAAATTGTGGAGGGCCGCCATGCTATTACCGTCGGCGAAATCGGTCCAGATAGCTTCCAGGCTGACTGGTGGGACCGGTCCCAATAATTCCAGGCTGAGCAGGGTCGCCAATTCATCGCGCGAGCGGCTACTCGCCAGCTGTCGTACCAGGACTGTTGCATTTTCGCTAATTGTTGCTAACTGCAGGTGATTGAGGGACCATTGCCAGTTGTTGCCCGATGCGTGCCAGCGCAACAGGCCTTCCTGGCGCAAGGCGTATAAAAAAAGCTGCAAGCGACCGGGATTCCCCTGGCTGCGATTCCAGATGAGGTTCAGAATCGGGCGCGCTTCTTGCGCGCTCTGCCCCAGAGCCTGACAAGCGACCCGGTCGGTCTCTGTGTGATTTAGCGGGGCTGGTTCTGAGCGGGTCACCTTGCAATAGCGGGACCACTGTTGGAATTGATCATGGATAACCCTGGCGTTGCGTTTTTCATCATCACTGCTGACCGAGAGAATAATTAAAATATGCTGAAGACCCGGTTCGCGAATTAGCGCATCAAGTACACGCTGTGATTGTGCTGGCAAGTAATGGGCATCATCTACGACTAGACACAAAGGTTGCTTGCGACTACTGGCAGCAGACAACAAGGCAATCACTGCTTGAGAGAGGCCGGTTTCAGATACGCGATCCAAAAGACTGCCCGGCAGGGTATTTTTCTGAATGCCAGGGATCTGCTCTAGCTCGGGCAGGCCTGCGGCCAGGTCTGCCAATAGCTGAAGATCGTCGGGCGCCAGGTTCTGCGCAACTGCCTGCAAGGCCTTGTGACCCCGCTGGGCCAACTGATGGACCAGCGCTTGCAAGGCTGCAAAAAGGCTGCCGGCCAGGGGCAGCGAGGGCTGGTCGCGCTGCGCGCCGTAGGCCCAACTGCAATCCAGCGCGAAGGCTTTGGGGCGCAGCTGCTTAACCAGGCTGGTTTTGCCGCAGCCTGACGGCCCGCTAATGATAACCAGTTCTTTGGTTCCAAGTACGGCCCGCTCCAGGGCAGAGTTGATTTTTTGAAAGGCGGGCGTATTTTGCCTGTCGACCGGCAGCACTTGCAAAGAGCCCGGGTTGGAAACACGCAGAGCAGTCTGCGGCACGGACTCCGGCGCTCCGGCAGCCTGAAGCAGTCCGCGGATCTCATTGGCGCTGGCGGGCCTGTCGCCGGGATCCTTTTGTAGTAACCGGCGTACCAGGGTATCCAGGCTGGTGTCGATTTTTGGTTGTAAAGTCTTGAGGCCCGGCGGCTCGTGATCCAA
>JAGRNA010000080.1 GCA_020441005.1 Leptospiraceae bacterium | reverse complement strand
CCAGGTGCATTTCATCGATGAGTCCATTTTGCAGATACTGTCGGACCGTCGCTACACCGCCGCCGATCCGGACATCCTTTTTTCCGGCCGCAGCTTTGGCCTGATTCAATGCGGCGGTCAGACCTTCTGTCACGAAATAGAAAGTTGTATTCCCTTTCATCACCAGCGGCGGCCGGGGATAGTGGGTCAGTACAAAAACAGGCACATGGTAAGGAGGCGAATCACCCCACCAGCCTTTCCAGGAATCCCCGTCCCATTGGCCCCGCACTGGTCCGAACATATTTCGGCCCAGAATCCAGGCGCCTACGTTTGCAAAGGAACGCTCGGCAAATTCATGATCGATACCGGTACTGCCCTCCGCATCTGTTTTGCCATGCATCCGCCGAAAGCATTGAGTCGGAAATACCCAGTTCATCAGCTCGGGACCGCGTACGCCCAGCGGGGCAGACTGGCTTTGATCCGGACCAGCTCCAAAGCCATCCAGTGAAATACCGAATGCGGCCACTCTTGTTTTATTCATTCTTATACCTGCCAAACTTTACGTAAGCGCCACAGCCGTTTTGCGGTCAGCTGCCGACAGCACAATAAAACGCTATTGATAGTATTCATCAATCTTGATTCCGTATTTTGGGCAAAAAAAGACCAGGCCGTTGAGTGCCTGGTCTTGCCGCAGTTGATTCTTTGGAATCAGCGGTTTAATAATGGGATCTGGCATCCCCGTGGGTATCACTCTTACGCAACAGCACAGTGTTGTAGTTACTCCAACGATAGTAGTTGGTGTAGCAAGTGCTCAGCCACAAAAATCCGCAAGCATAAGGCTCACGAATGCGACCGGTTCCGTAAGGGCACGAGGAGTCGATATCACCAACCCGGTTAATACCGCACAATGTGTGGTTTGCCAGCACACCGTCGTCTTGACCAGGTAACAGCGGACTGGTAGCACCCAGATAATCCGAAGCTTCACCGGAAGTCAGGTCCAGGACCAAACCACCTGTATAGTTGTGATTCCAGTTACGAGCACCGGAAGTAGAAACGGAATCATCCAGTTCACCGCCCAGAGTGTCGAAGCCCAGCCAGGCTAAATAGCTGGTTGAGAAATCAGCAAGTTCTGATCCACCGGATGCATTTGCCATCAGACGAACGTCCACAATGTTCAACCCGGATGTTCCGGAAGCATAGAAATAGTAGGCCGCAACCAGTCCACCGGTTGAGTGGGTATAGACGCGGCAGCTATTGCCACCAGTACAAAAAGTGCTCATCGCCTGATTAAACTGACTTTGAGCCCCGCAGGATGACCAGCTGTAGGCTCCACCATTTTTGGTGCCATCGAAGCCGACATAGCGCACGTTAGAAACGCCGCTAACAGCCCCGCCCCAGTAGTTATTTACATCTGATTGCCCTGAACTAGTGGAAGTCAGTGAAGCACAGTGACTGTCACCGGAACGTCCGTGAACAAACAGATTGTAAGTCGTGGCCGAAATTTCGCTAGCGATAAACGCTATCGCGAAAAGCAAGGCCGAAACGATGATTTTTTTTCGCATGCAGGATTCTCCTTTTTTATCAGCAAAACGGACCCAGGTCCGCAGCGCTGACTGCCAGTATAATAATAGCATTATAGCGCTGACAAGAAAAAATACAGAACTGTATGAAAAAAAATGCAAAACCTGGCGCAGCGCACAATCCGCGCGCTGTTTTAATCGGCCCTGGCCGGACGGTCGGCTTCAGAGTTCAAAGCTGCCTTGTTTTGCAGCTTGCTTAGCTCCAGGTTGAGACGGGTTAGTTCAGACCACACCGGTCCGATTTCGCGCCGGTAATCATCCTCTGGTAATGCCACCAGCGACTGAAACTGCTGCAGACTGCCGTCCAGATCGCGTAACAAAGCCTGCGCCTCCGGATGCGGCCAGGTCTTGAAATAATTGTGTGTCCGCACAACAAAATACACGACCCGCACATAGGTTTTTTTGCGTTCGCCCGGAATGCCCTTGCTATACATCGGATCCCTTTCCAGTTGCTGCAGAGTATCCAGCACGTTTTGGCCGGCCAACGCACGATTCTGGATGGATTGCTCGTTTTCTCTGTGATTACGCTCTAAAAATCCGGTCCCCATAGCTATGCTCAGGGCATAGACCAGCAGCGCCAATGCAATTCTTCTAAAAGTGAGATGACCGGCTTGCTTCGGCAGCCAAATCGCAAGTCCATAAAACAAAAATAGATTTAATGGCAGCTGAAAAAAGCTGAAAACATCCCAGTCTGCCGGAAAACCCAACAAGGGATTCAATGTGAAAATAAACACCAAATATGTGAGGCTGCTGACAGCCAGCCAGACCAGAATTTGTGTGTCGGGTGTGGTTGGCGGTGATTGCCAAAAAGCCATCAACCGGGCTGGTAGAGTCATCCGACGAGCAGCCTCCCGCAGCGGCGCAGCCTGCCAGCGGCTCAGAGGGGATCCAAGCAACAGTAATCCGGGAATGATGGCCGGTGAACCAATCAATATCAGATTGATCATATTGCGGATATGATCCATATGCCACCATTGCCAGGGCATCAGCACCGGTGGATTGGCGACAAAGGCTTCGCGCACCTCGACCGGGTTTTCCATCAGGGCCAGAAAAACAACCCAGACCGGCAGAACGACAACCAGTCCACCAGCGCTAAACAAAAGTCCTCGTCGAAACATGGTTCTGAGCTCAGCTTGACTCAGCATCCAGAGCAGCACCAACATTCCCGGAGCCATCACAACAACCATTAAGTGGGTCAAAATGCCGGCGCCAAAAAGCATGCCGGCCACCAACCAGAACGTTTGCGGGCCTCGTCGCGTCTGGTTTGCCACCCCCTGCAGGCCAAATAGTAACAGCGCAAACAACGCCAAACTGGATAGCGGATAGTTTTCGGGATAACCGGCAAAGACCTGGATCGCAGGATACAGGCCTAACAGGGCAAAGGCCGTAATCATGGCAAACCAGCTGTGATGCCGCAAGTAGACCGTCCATAAAGCCAGATAGGCCGCTCCGGCCACAAATGAAATCAAGGCATAACTGTCAAAGATACTGCCCCCTGCGGGTTGCAACCAGGCATACAATCTGGAAACCAGAAAGAGCGGTATGAGCTCATCAAAGCTGTCCAGATACCCGAACAAATGGGTAAAGATGGGCACTTGCTCGGCCAGATAGTAGCTGTCGCCGAGCCCAGCCGGGGCCGGCAAAAAAAGGCGCGCCCGCAATCCATGGAGCAAAACCATCAGGGAAACCACCCCGGCTACCGCAATGGGCCAGTACAGCCAGGACCACCCGGCAGGACGCAGAAAGAAGGATTCCCGTACTCCTGGTGGGATGGAGCGTTGTAGAGCCGACCAAAACAGGGTGAGACCGGACAGGGCTGCCAAAGCGAGCAGCAACGGGATGGACGGTGCCGCCACTTGCAGAGCCCACCACTCAGCACCACCAACCAGTCGAATAGCGACAAGGATTAGAAAATAGACTGGCAACAACCAGAGAGTTAATCTTGGCCAAATAGAACGCATAGAAAAAAAGGCCGGACAGAATCCGGCCTCTTAAAAAACAAATCTACAATCCCATTAACGGTAGTAGTGCTTTTTGGCACCACCATGGGTATCGCTTTTGCGCAGCAACACAGTGTTGTAATTGCTCCAGCGATAGTAGTTTGTGTAGCAGGTGCTCAACCACAGAAATCCACAGGCATAAGGCTCACGAATGCGACCTGTTCCGTAAGGGCAGGAAGAATCGATAGTAGCCACCTTGTTGATACCGCACAGAGTGTGGTTGGCCAGAACGCCGTCGTCCTCACCTGGCAGGAACGGGCTGGTTGCACCCAGGTAGTCCGAAGCCTCACCAGAAGTCAGATCAACAACGCGACCGTCAGTATCGTTGTGGTTCCAGGCGCGTGCACCGGAAGTTGAGACAGAGCTGTCCAGTTCACCACCCAGTGTGTCAAATCCCAGCCAGGCCAGGTAGCTGGTGGAAATGTCAGCCAGTTCTGATCCACCAGAAGCATTGGCCATCAGGCGAATGTCAATGATGCTCAGACCGCTGGTTCCAACAGCATACAGGTAGTAGGCCGCGACCAGACCACCAGTTGAGTGAGTGAAGATACGGCAGCTGTTACCGTTCTTGCAGAAAGTGTTCATTGCTGCGTGCAACTGGCTCTGGGCACCGCAGGAAGACCAGCTATAGGCCCCACCGCTTTTGGTTCCGTCAAAGCCAATGTAACGAGCATTGGACACACCATATACAGTGCCACCCCAGTAGTTGTTTTTATCGGTTGTAGCCGAACCAGTACCGGAAATGGCTAAACAGTGATTGTCTCCTGAACGTCCGTGGACGAACAGATTGTACGTAGTAGCTGACAGCTCAGTGGCAATCAATGAGGCAGCCAGTACCAACGTAGTAACGATTAGTTTCTTTCGCATGAAAGTTTCTCCAAAAATTTAATTGGCTGGATCAACACCCTTTCCCCGCGGCTTGCGCCGGGTTTATGACCCAGTTTGCATAGTACCCCAGGAATGCTGAAAAAACAAGCAAAAAAGTGGGCCAACCCGCCGGGCTGAAGCGCTGTTCACAAGCGCTATTATCAATGCAGCCAAATGCTGGCGCGTTTGTTGACAGATCTCCGTGGCCCGGTCGTTGAGTGGAAGTGAGGGATTTAGGGCGCACTTCAACTACTGAACGCGTACTGTATTCATGAAAAATTACAAATACTCAGCGACCAATCATGTTGGAAACAACACCCTTTTCATCCCGGTTTTCAGCAACTACAAGTCCAATCAGGTGCAGCGGTACAAATACGATGAAAAAAATCATACCAGTCTCATGAATTTCTTTGATGATATGCTGCAAGTCTTTGGATAGGCCCAGATCCTGACCAAAATAGAGGCTCAGACCAGACAGGCCCATAAAGAGGATGACCAGATAGTAGAGGCTGTAAAACAGCTGGGCCAACTTTTTATGCGGCTGGTTTTGTTTCCATTCAGAAGCCACAAACAGCGGTCGCTCACTGAAATGCAGAACCAACCGTACAACAATCATGGCAATCAGGCTAAAGCCCAGTATATAATGCCAGTCCCACATAGGTTCCCGTATGCTTTTAGCGATGGCTTTGGCCAGATCAATATCGATAGTTGTACCGTTTTCAGCCAGCCTGGACTGAATAACACCGGCATTGGTTTTGTAGCTCAGAAATCCCTTGCGCAAAAAAACCGTTCCCATTAAACCCAGAACCACCAGGCTGTTGGCCCAATGCCAGATGCGAAATAAATAAGAATAGTTTTTCAGTTTCATTTTGATATTTATAGCAGAGGCTGGAATCAGAATTATCGGGTCGCTGGCTTTGTCAAGTTGTATCAGTGCGAATAGAAACCACCGCTGTGCCCGGATGCGAGGACGCGGCAGCCTGATGCTGGCCATAGGCCCTACTCTAAAAAAAAACTTCGAGGACAACGTCTACCCTGGCCCCTGACCAGCAAAGCCGTCGATTGTGCTTGACCGAAATTGCCGGCTGCAACACTTAGGTAAATACCTTACTATCATGGCAGTCCAAACCCGACAGATCGCTGGTACGTTTCACGCCCTGGGCGACGCCACCCGCCTGGCCGTCCTGGAAAAGCTCGCCCGGGAATCCAAATCCATCAGCGAGCTGGCGCGGCCATTTGATATGGCGCTGCCGTCGTTCATGCAGCATCTGCAAATCCTGGAAGCCGCCGGGCTGATCTCGACCAGGAAGCATGGACGGGTGCGCATCTGTCATTTCAACTCCCACGGTCTGCGCCAAACGGAAGACTGGCTAGGCAAGCAACGCAAACTCTGGGAACGCCGTCTGGACCAACTGGACGAATACCTGGCAACACTCAAAGGAGACGCTACATGAATAAAGCAGCGATCAACCCGGACCTCGACCTGGTCCTGGAACGCCAGGTGGACGTTTCGCCGGATCTGGTCTGGAAGGCCTGGACCACGCCCGAGCACCTGCAGCACTGGTTTGTTCCCCGGCCCTGGACCATCACCGCATGCGAAATTGATCTGCGACCGGGTGGAATCTTTCGCACTGTTATGCGCTCACCGGAAGGCGACGAGTTCCCGAACATGGGCTGCTATCTGGAAGTGGTGCCAAACGAACGCCTCGTCTGGACTGACGCGCTCCTGCCGGGCTATCGTCCCGCGGCCCAGCCCGAGTCCGGCGCCGGGTTGCTCTTTACCGCCTTTCTGTATCTGGAAGCCGCAGGCACGGGTACCCGCTATACTGCCGTCGCCCTGCATAAAGATCCCGCGGATCGTCAAAGGCACGCTGACATGGGCTTCGAGCAGGGCTGGGGCACAGTTGTGGACCAAATGGTGGAGTATATCAAAGCACAGGGAGTTAAAATATGAAAATCGCCTATATCTTCGTTCGCACCCTGCTGGGACTCTTGTTATTGTTCGCGTCGCTCACTTATTTTATCATCCATCCGGAGCCGGAACACACCGGGGCCATGAAACTCTTTACTGACGGCCTGAAAGCAGCCGTCTACATCATGCCCATCGTCAAAACCATCGAACTCTTTGTAGGCCTGGCCTTCGTCTCGGGGCGCTACGTCAGCCTGGCAACTGTCGTGATCGCGCCGATCGTGGTCAACATTGTCGGTGTGCATATATTCCTGGAACCAACAGGTCTGCCGATTGCCTTGGGAGTACTGGCCGCGACGCTCTTTGTGGCCTACTACAATCGGGAGAACTACCGGTCACTATTCGTAGCCCGGTAAACCAAAGCCGGATTGTCGAATGCAGACCGACTTCCCGGGATAGGAATGCGCACTGCAGCCCATATGAATGAATTTTTGTTTTGCTGTATTGGATCGGCTTCAACCTAACGGCATACATTGACCACCTTCGTTAAGGTAAAAAATGGCCTGCAATGGCGATGTTATGATATCCAACAGGAGGGCAAAGGGAGCAGCGACACACCACATCTCTCTATCGCTTTGAGATACCTTTATTGTATCCAGCGAAATTTGCATCAGCACTCCTGCGCCCGACATGCCGGTCAGAAAATATTCCACCCGATAGATATCCGGTTTTCCAGGCGCATACACACTTATGTTTTGCGCAGGCAGGCGCTCGAGAGGCAATGATTGCAACTCCTCAGCATGACAACTGGAATTATTTTTCTGCTCCATTTCATATGCCATATGACCGTCTTGAATTTTTCTTCTAAAACCAAAGCTGCGCGATTCCTCATATAAGACCAAACAATCTCCATTCTTGCTACTGGCTGCTTTTTCCAATCGCTTTTTCTGTCCGATTAAAGCTACCTGGGGAATCATTACAGGCAGATTGGAATTAGTATCTATTTGTATTATGGAATTATAACCAACGAGATATACCTGGTTGGTATTCAATTTATGCAACTGCAGAGGTTTACGCTGCGGACGTAAACCATAAAATGAGTTTTCATACGTTAGGGGCTTACCACGATCACTAAGCTGAATGATGACTTCGTAGCCGCTTTGCCTGGCACTTAACAGTTTCACATCTGCGCTGATGCGCACTTCATTGTACGCCTCCATTTTTTGCATTGTATAACCAACAAAACAACTATTACCAAGAATGCTCATACCCAGCAAGATGCCAACACGCTTCCATTTGAAAATCATACCAACTCCGCCCCTTTTCTTATGATCAAATGACGCACATGTTCGGGATAACGCTGCAATGTTATCTGCAGTATGGATACTGTTTCAACCGGCTGTCAATTTCTTTCTTACGATTGCACGGCTGAAGCACTTCGCGGACCGCAGGGACCGCTTTTTAACCATCAAAACCCCCTCCCCGGATTGCAGAATTGCTGACACGCTTCAACCGGTAATGGCACCCTGGCCACACTGCCAGGTATCAACGCTGCGGCAAGGTGCGACGCATGATGGCCTCCAGGTCGGCAAAGACCAGCGGCTTTGTCAAATACCCATTAAAACCGGCCTGCAGGGCGGCAATGCGCTGCTCTACCAGGGCGTCAGCCGTAAGGGCATAAACCGGCAAGCCCGCAAGGCCTGCATCCAGCCGAATGGATTGCAAGGCAGTCAAACCATCCATGACCGGCATGTGCAGGTCCATCAAAACCAGATGCGGTAACAATTGATCGGCCTTGTTCACTGCCAACATTTCCAGGGCCTCCTGACCATTCGCACACACGCTGATATCGATGTGATGCCGTTTAAAAAAGGCGCGCACCAACACCTGGTTGATGTGATTATCTTCCACGAGTAGCACACGGCTCCGGGGGTCAAACCGCTGCGTACCTGCTTGCAGGTCTGATGCGCTTTGTGGTGAGTGAACTGCCTTCAAGGGAAAATGGATGGCAAAGGTTGTCCCCTGACCGGGGGTGCTGCGCACGTCAATGCCACCGTGCATTAACGCCAGAATATTGCGCGTAATCGCCAGGCCTAGCCCGGTGCCACCGTATTTGCGCGAGACAGTGTTGTCAGCCTGTTCAAAAATCTCAAAAATGCGGTCGAGGTGTTCGGCCTCGATTCCAATCCCCTGATCCTGAACAATCAAGTGCAGGTGTTGTTGCTGTTGATGCACCTTGATTTGAACGCTGCCGTTTTCCGAGAATTTGATGGCGTTGGAAAGCAGATTGATCAAAATCTGGTAGAGCCGGGTTTGATCCGCCAGGATCGTGGCTGGCACATCCGCCTCGATCATATATTCCAGACGCAACTGGCGAGACTCGGCCATCGGCCGATATAATGCAATCGCGCTTTCAATCATACTCTGCAGATTGCATTCGCTCTCCGCCAGGGTTAGTTTATCAGCCTCAATTTTGGCCAGATCTAGAATATTGTTCAGTATTTCGCTCAAATGCTTGCTGTTGGAAACGATGTATTCCAGGTATCGATGCTGCGTCCCAAAGCGCCTGGCAAAAATTGGATCATCGTATAATAATTGACCGAATCCCAGAATCGCATTCAGCGGGGTCCGAATTTCATGGCTCATATTGGCCACAAAACGGCTCTTGGCCTGGTTCGCGGCCTTGCTTTGCAGCATCGCTTGCTTTAGCTCAACCTGACTGTTGGTTAATAATTCCGTTTTATGCTTCAGTGCTGCAATGGTATGATTAAAAAAGCCTTGCAAAGTGCCCGTCATAAAAACGATAAATAAAGAAGGTAAAAAAACGATCAAACTCATGCGAATGCTGGCCGATGTCATCCGGTCCATGGAGCAATGCAACGCCAATAGGCCCGCATAGGCCGCAGTATGCAGCAACAATGCCAGCGGCGGGCGCGCAAAAAGACCATAGAGCAGCGCGCTGAAATACAGGGAACTGATCCAGTATGTATTCGCCTGGTTCCAAAAGAGCATCTGACTAAAAAAAAGCGGCAGACTCAAGAAGAGCATCAATTCCAGCCAAACAATTTGCCAGCGCCGCAGCCCCTGATCGTAGTTGCGCAGCAACAGTACAGAAAAGCTGCCCAGGGCCACGCCCAGGCGCAAAACCAGGCTCTCCCGATACTCGGTAAAGGCAGTCAGGAAGACGAAAAAAAACAGATGACCGAAACCGCCGAACAGACTTAAGGGTTTTAAAAAACTGCGCGTCAGGTCATAATCCGATGCAAAGTAAAACTGATATAGTTTTTGGGCTGTGGTCATATCATATGCTAGCGCTGCGCGATGGAAACAAGCAGTAGCCTGGATCACGATTCGGGGCGGAGGGGCACCTCAATCCAATGGGACGATATTTATGGCCAATTTTTACCACCCTGAGCCGTTTTATGCGCTCTGCAGCCGGGTTGGATCGCAGAAAAGCAGATAATTCAGGTAATTTACGACAGCCAGGACAGACTGCAAAGGTGCGCCAGGCCGCAGCTCATTTGGGTGACGAGTTGGGGCGCCTGCTGGCCGACGGCCAGCACCGGGTGTTCCGGCGGTCGCTGAGCGGCGTCGAAGTGCGCTCGCCCCCGCTGCCGCCAGGGCGAGCAGACGCGGGGTTCCTGAGGCCCTCGAAGGATCACCCCCTGGCGCGGTCTCTCTAACAGCTATTCCGTCCCGGAAATATGCGCCACTTTGGGCACCAGTCTGGCAACGGCCGGTCTTTAACCTGACAAATCAGACCGAGTTCCATTCCAGCCGGCCGGCCCTCTTCAAAATGACACACAGTATCTGGCAGAGCAGAATCAATAGCAGGGCCAGACCCAAACAACCTTGCAAGACACTGTCCCAGGCAAAACCATATCGGAAATGTAGTTTCAAAGCCGAATAGGCCACCATCCCTCCGCTCAGTACTGCGAAGGAGCCATGCTCTTTGTTCAGAACCTTCTGCGCATTAAAGTGCATCCCGGCAAATGCTGTCCGCCATGCCGCGCCCAATCGAGGGATGAGCCGCGGTACTGCTGCCCTATACTGCTCGTAATCCCGGCCAAAGCTACGCCCCAGAAAGTTTTCTTCGGCCAGGATGATACAGGCATAAAAGAAATAAAACACGGGCAGCAAGGCCCAGGTATACCAGGTATTGAATACCTGGATCGCACCGGTGACAATTAGCAGGTTGCCTGAATACATCGGATTGCGAACCAGACCGTACATGCCGCCCTGCACAATGCTGTCGGCGAAAATCCTTTTGTTGAGGCCGCCCCGTTTTATATACGCGAAACCGATCGTCAGCATTCTGACCAGCATACCAGCCAATAGCAGCGAGGCACCGGTTCCATGCAGTATCAGATCGATTTTTTGTCCGGCGATGCCGCCGGCCGCCAGGTGGCACCAGCCATGGGTCAGCTCCGGCCACGCCGGCAGACTGATCAAAAAAAAGACCGGGGCGATCAACAGACTAAAAATCGTATCACGCCACCGAAAGATTATGTTTCCAATGCAGATCATCAAACTTTTCATACTCTTTTATTTTCAAGGAACTGTGATTGGCGGGTTTGCCGAACCTCGAAAGCTATGGCCAGAATCAAAATCACCCCGAAAAAGAGCGAGGAATAGACTGTGCCTAAATCAAGCCCGCCGTGATCCAGCGGTTTGGTCAGCCAGTCGCCAAAGGTGGCGCCGAAGGGCCGGGTCAGCACAAAGGCCAGCCAGAATAGCAGCGTACCTGAAATCCGGCTGAGATAGTGCAAGCCGACAATCACAAGCAGCACCAGGGAGATGAAGAGCGCGCTGGTCTTGAATCCAATCTCCAGTTCATCAGCCAAAAAATCACCGGCCGCTGTACCCAGTGTATTGGCAATCAGAAAGGCCATCCAGTAGTAGAACTCGGCTGAATTGGTGTAGATTTGCTCTACATTGATACTTTTTTCTTTGAGCCACCAAAAAAACAGAATCACTAGCAACAGCGCCAAAAGGAGCAGCGAACCCCAGGTGTAGCCCAGCTGTAAAGTGCGGTCTATATAGTCAGAGATCGCTGTGCCGACAATCGTGGTCGCCGTAAAAACCAGCCAGTACAGGATTGCTTCGTAGCGTTGGCGCATGATTTTAATGCCCAACAAAAGTACAAACAGGCTCAGAAATAAAAGGATGGTTGCGCCGTAACCCAGCTCGTAAGTCATCGAGAACATATCAGCGCCCGTTTCACCCAGCGTGGTGGCGGCTATCTTGATCACCCAATAGAGCGTCACGATCGCCGGAACCCGGTTTACATTTGTGTTTTGCATATTTTTCCTCATTAGTTGTTTTTTTAATTAAAATTCATGATAATCAAAACGTGAGCGTGAGCCCAAGGCTAATGCGTGGTGTACTCTGCCGGCCATCAATGCCCCAGGCAATACCGGGGCCAATCGTGATATCAGCATCTGTTTTGAATTTCAATGCCAGCTCGGCTGTTGTAGCTGATTCGGCCCGCCGCACCTCGCTTTCTGCATGCACAATGGCGGTTGTCAGAGCCAGATGATCGCCGTCCAGGTTCCATTGATAACCGATGCGTTCAGCGTAGTATTGGTCTTTCAGCTCGGGATCGCCCTGGTTTACTACCGCACTGCCGATTAAATTAAGATAGATGGTCCCCGGCCCGAGAAAACGGGAAAAAACCAGGGTCAATGTGCCTTGTTGTCCGCGATCCGTACGATTGGTTAAAGGGTCGCTATATTCGACTACCGTTGCGAACGTTGGCCAGAGCGACCGATCGGGTTGTTCCACAAACCATCTTTGACTCCATCCCAGGTTCAGATCGGACTCCTGGGTGGTGGAGTTTTGTTGCAGTTGCAGCCGGTTGTCGGCATTCAATTGATCCAATTCCTTTGGTTTGATGAGCAGGCGTGTCAATTGATATCTGATCAGATCATCGGCTGTGGCAACCGGGAAAGGAGCCTGCAACAAATTCGAAAATGTGTCGATCGGTTGCGCCACCGCCGGGGATGCTCCGGTCAGTTTGCGCCCCAGCGCGTACCAGGCCCAGTTGCTGCTTGCTTCCGGATACAAATCCCCAATATAGCTTTTAGCAAGCTGATATTTCAGGAGCTCGTTCAGGGGATCAAAGCTGCCAGCCGGGTTGGCACTCAGGCGGCCCAGCTGCATCGCATTATAATCTGTTTGGGATGAAGAATCGCTTTCAATAACATGCGTTCTTTCGATGCCGACTGTCATGAAGAACTTCATCGACCGCAGAAAAGCGTTGCCATCCATTGTGTATTTGAGTTCCGGTTCGCTAGCCCAGGATTGTTCGTTCTTCGATTGACTTGTATAGGCCAGCGGCAATACGAATTCAAACGATCCCGGATCGCCTGGTTGACCATCTTCCAGGCTGCTAAAGGTATCAAAGGATTGTAATTCAGCGACAGTATCCGCTGGAGGGGACCCTGAGTTTGTTTCGGTCGTACCGCTGCCTTCGATAGCCTGGGCGCCCAATGCCGGGCCCAATAGAAACACAATCAGCATTGTAATCAGGAAAGCCGGCCCGATGCGAGGCAAGCAGACGCCTGGCTTGCGAAAGACATAGGCAACGCCCACCAGGAGAGTGTACATTTTGTTCATTTAGAGACCTCATTTCAATTTTAGTTGCGCAAACACTTTTACGTTTGCCGGCTGTAGTATACGGGTTTAGCACCGCATGTCTATTGGTCATTTGACCTTTGGGACAGGTCATTTGACGCACCTGTCCGCCGGCCCTGTGAATGAGACCGATCAACAACACAGGCCAATAAGCGACAGTGCAGCAAGGCACAAGCATCAAATCGTTGGTGGAGCGGAACACAACGCAAACAAGCTGCATTGATGTCTATTTTTTCAGGCAAAACAGAGGGCCGGGTTTGATGCACCGGACATTCGTGCGCAGTGCCAGTTTTAGTCTGTCCGGCAATCGCTTCGCCGCAGAACGATTGGCGGAACAGCAGCCACAGGTGCGGCAAGACGGTTCAGGTTTCTGATGCGGCTGTCAGTGCACCTGTCTTTAAGACGCCCGAATTGGTTCGCCTGGATGCGCTGGCATCAGAATATCGACCTCAAATTGCATTAGCATCGGCGCCTAATCGAAAAAGGATTCTTCATCTTCCATTTCGAATAGGGCTTCCATGAAAAAACCGGCAAATTCCGATCGACTGCCAAGTCCGGATTTTTCATAAATGCTGATGGCCTGGGTGCGCACTGTGCGCTCGCTTTTGTTAAGCAAGCCAGCGATCTGCTGAAAGGCGAAACCCCGCAAGAGCAAAAAGCCAATGCTGGTTTCGGATGCAGTCAAGGACCACTTTGAAAACTGCAGCTGAATTTCCTGGCGATAGTTATTCCGTAATAGTCGGGTACGCTCCTTGAGTGCGGAATAATCGGTGCCTAGTTTAAAATTTTCCGTTTGGAGGGAACGAATCGTTTTTTTATGGAGCGCTATACGGTAAAAATTGATAGCTATGTAATGTAAAGAGATGAGGACAAAAGCAAGCTCGGCGAAAAAATCGGCGGTGATACCCTCCAGCCTGAAGTCTGTGATTGTATCATAGATGCCGAAGATGACCAGTGCAATCGCAAACAGGATTAGAACAAGGCGGCTGCTGATGCTCCACCAGTTTTTTGGCGTAGTTGCTGCACCCATGCAAACACGATCACCAGGTTGGCCAACCTGTCAATGGATTCTCCTGTATTCCAATCAGGTCGAGTGGGAGCGAATCCGGTGCCATATTTACAAAGCCTGCGCCGGCTCTGTGCCAATGCTGCAGGTCTCCATGACTGCTTTGCGAACCGTAATGATAGCAACAATTATGGGCCACCTTTGGTCCTTTAACGACTGACGATCTGGCTACTGCGGATTTAAGTGATGCGGTCCATAAATGGTTGACAGCAACAGTCCACTCTAAAAAAACATAAGCATAAAATGTAACAGACTATCGTAGCCGTATTCAAGGCGCTCTGCAACTGACCAGATCAAAATTAATGAGAATAACTGAATCTACTGCTCTTGTAATACTGACGCTTTGTGTGTCGCAGACAATCGCAACCTGCATGCCTGCAGGTACGCTACATGATACGGCATTTGCCGGCAAATACGGGTGGCTGTTCGAGGGGTGGGCCTGCGCGCCGGATGCTACCAAAGCCAAGCTTGGGCAATCACCAACGGAGTATTGCCAGGGACAGGAGCAGAATTATTTATACCTGAATTATTATGCAGCCGCATCATCGCGGGCCATTCAATCAGGCAGACTGGCGCAGAAGATGTCTACGTGTCGCGAAGCGGCGCGCCTCGCCTTTGCTGGCGAAGATCTGGCTATTATACTAGGTGAATATCTGGAGAAAATCAGCGGGATTTCTGATGGCCAAACCACAAGTCAGGCGCTGCTACAGGCCAAACAGGGCATGATTCGTGGAATTGGCATCTATGATTGTTGTGCCTTAGATGGACAAACAGGTCAGTGCATTGAACCCGGCAGGAAGGAAACCTGGGAGCAGTGCATGTGTATGGGTTATTTAAAATACCCGGGTGGCAAGCAAGCTTTTCGGGCCGACCTGATGAATACAGAAAATCTGACGGCCAGGGATGCAAAGCAACCGCTAACAGGGCCGCAAAAGGTCGTTCTATACCAGGGGCTGGTACGGCAGCGTAACGGCAATCAGGTAAAGGTGAGTAGCGGTAATATCCGGTTTGTTCAAGCTGGGTACAAGATCGTATTTATCGATAGTAATGGTCGTGAGATTGGCAGCGGCAGCGTAATGCAAACCTGGCACACGTATTTTATAGTCAAAATCAACAGCGGTCAGGTCAATGTCGGTCAGTTGGCTGTAATTTACAAATAGTTTGCTACGGAGCATCTTCGACCGGAAACGCTGGTCTTACTTGTACCCGTTGCTCGGGCCGGGTTTGCTTACGCTTTTCACCAATAGCGGTGCATTGGAAGCATGGCGATGGGGATCGCATTACTCGGCCGCTTGTTGCTAGATTGCTTTGCCTGCACCAGCTTGCTCTGCATGATATCCTGGTCGACACAAGCTATATAATTTGAAAATGACACGACTTTACGATGCGGGCCAAAAGTTGATTGCACTGATCTGTCCAGTTGCCGATGCATTCTGGTTAAAACACCAAAAACAAATGTATCTTCAGGCAACCAACTTACCGCTTCTGGGCATGATTTCTTTCATGGGTGCCTGGGCTGGAAAAGCAAGGGTCCGTAAGCTTTCACCACCGGACCCGCGCACTCTCAGGCGAAAGGTAAAAACAGCGCCCGCACCAGGCTAAACAGAATCACAACGGTTGAAAATAAAACAAAGGCGAGCTTGATTTGTTCGTTTTTCAACACACTGGCCAGACCGGCGAAAAACAATGCAATGGTGAAGTAAACAGTCACCAGAGTAAAGGCGTCGCCAATTCCATTAGCCGTCAGCCCCTCTTTCATTTTGGCCTGCGCCTCTTTCGCTAACGCATCTCCTCTGGCTCTCTTATTACTAATATAACCAGGGCTAGTGTTGAAAGGATAGTAGCTAATTTTTTGATCCAGGACTTCAATTTCATTCAATAGTTTTTCCTGCACATCATCCTTGCCTTCCGCTTCCTCAAAGTCTTCCCACTTCTGATCGATTTGGGCTTCCAGGGCAGCTTCTTCCTGTTTGCCCAGAGCTGCAGTTTTTTTATCGTAATTACTATCAGCCCAGCTGATCGCGCGCACCAGGTCTCTAGTCATCATTTTTTCCACATCATCAGTGGTGCGCGGATTCTCACGCAAAGACTCTAGATACACCATGGTATCAAAGTTCACTTCCATGGAACCGTTTAGATACTCCCGATTCGCATCCCCGAATTTGATCACCGCTTCATTGTAGGCAGTCAAACAATTACCACCCCATAAAGATGACTGGTAGGCTGCAAATGCGGCAAAGATGGTACCCAAACCTAACAGGGTAGCAGCAATAAAGTCCGTATTAGCCAGAATTTTTTGTTTCAGATTCTCCATTTTTTTTTTCCTGGTTCAGAATTTTGTGACCCTTTGGTCACCCTGGTCCTGTCTGTACAATCAGGCACACCCAGATCCCAGGCAGGAATAGATACATCCCAAAAAAAGGAAAGCACAACTTCCCATAAACCTGGTATTTTTATAAAATTGCTTACTAGCCGGTGGGTCAGCGGGTCAGGACTCGCAGAATTGGTCAATAAAATCTGTTCGAAACTGACTCCAGACTGTCATTTCGATTCATCGGCCATCAAAGCAGAGCGCTTTTTGCCTGCGCTAGCCCCACCAACGAAGCTTGAGCTGCTTGCGCGACCCGGCACAGGCGCCAAACGATTGACGCAACAATGCAGCTACTCAATTTAGCAGCATGCGACTGTGGCTGCTGGCCATTTTATTGATTCTGCAAGGGGAGCTGGGTGCTCGTGAAGTCCGCTACCCAGCCGGCCTGTACACAGGAAATCCCGCGCAATTCCAGATGCTCGATCAAAGGGCTGTCAATACGACACCCGAACAGGAGGCCAGCCTGGCCGGACTGACGCATTATTTGACGGCACCAGCCCAAAGCGAGCTGCAGAAAGTAAGGGTGATCTGGAAATGGATCACAACCCACATCGCCTACGATGTGGAAGGATACCCGAAAAAGAACCGGCCCATGATCACCAAAGCCAGCGAAGCCTTTCACCAGCGGATCGCTGTCTGCGGCGGCTATGCAAATCTGTTCAAAGCTATGGCAGACATGGCTGGCGTGGAAGCCCGGGTGATCACTGGTAAAACAAAGCTGGATGTCGGGCAGTTATGGGCAATCGGGCATGCCTGGAACGCAGTCCGGATTGATGGCTATTGGTACTTGCTGGATGCAACTGGCGGTGCCGGCACAGTCCTCGATTTTTATCATCCAGACAAGGCCCGCTATACTTTCCGGTATGAGGAATACTGGTTTTTGCCACACCCGAAATACATGGCTTTTTCCCATGCACCGGAGGATCCGGACTGGCAGCTGCTGAAAGACCCGGTTTTACCCTATGACTTTTTATATTTTCCACTTATTCGGCCGGAATTTGGCCGCCTGGGGCTGTGGTTTGCGGCCAAACCGTCCGGTCAGATACATATAAAACCAGATCAAAC
>JAGRNA010000079.1 GCA_020441005.1 Leptospiraceae bacterium | reverse complement strand
GTTTAATTTGCCAGGCCAGCCTTGACTCGTTCTATCAGGGCTTCACCGCTCAAGCCCTCGTTTTCATGCTTGTGAAAAAAGCGCATTTCCACCTCGGCATTGGCTCCACTAGCCATATCAATCTGAATATCTTCGGTTTTAATTGATTCATGCGGCTTTAGCCGACTGTCATGGACCACCACGAACAGCTCACCTGTATCATAGATTGCGCTCTGATGCTCAATAGTAGTGCCCACAGCCGTCTTTTCAATCTGGACGGGAGATTGCCAGATCATGGCATCCAGTTTAAAGTCAGCGTGCATCTGCTCCATTGCCGGTGCCATGTTCGCCGGACTGTCGCGATAAAAAAGGCTGACGATCACTAGCCGACCATCCTGACTGTACAATGTAATTTGATGATTTTCGGGGATGTCGCTGCTAAAGACCGCATTGGCCGCTGCACGGGCCTCTTCATCCACCGGAACGACCAGCCGGAGTTCATCATCGATTTTTAGCTTACGCTCCCAGCCAGCCGCTACAAGCGCTTCAGCGCTTAGCTCTGGATTTTGCCCCCACTTGAAGTCAGCCGCTTGCGGTAGCCGCGGAGTTTTGTTTTTTTGACCGCAGCTTGCCAGCGCAAGCATCATTCCAGAGACAGTCACAATCGAAATCAATAGCAGGAACGCACGACGCTTCATAAAAGCAAGATCGGCTGTTGCCTGACGAGCTTGAAAGAAAAAAGGCCGCCAGCGCAATCTGCCGCCCGGGGCCGTTTGTGTATGCCGGTTTAAACGACTATATTTACCAATTTCTTTTTCACCACGATAACCTTGCGCGGCTCTTTGTCGGCCATGGCCCGCTGGACCGACTCATCCGCAAAGGCCAGGGTCTTGAGTTTTTCCTCGGTGATGTCGGCTGCAACCAGGGTCTTGCCGCGCAGTTTGCCGTTCACCTGAAATACAACCTCGATTTCATCGGCCACGATCAGGGCCGGATCGAAGCGGGGCCATGGGGCGTAACTCAGACTATCTGTTTCTCCCAATCGCGACCACAGCTCTTCCGCCAGATGGGGCGCGAAGGGCGCCAGCAGCTGCACGAAGCTGCGCGCGCCAAATTGCCCGATTTGTTTCGTCTGCAGGAACTCATTGACAAAGATCATCATCTGCGATATGGCCGTGTTGAATGACAACTTCTCGATATCGGCAGTAACTTTTTTAATCGTGGCATGAATGGTGCGATTCGTTGCCGCCATTTGAGTGCTATCCTTTTCGGCCAATAATTGGGGATCCACCCCGTCCAGCTCCACATTTTCGGCGTTTGTAGTGTACAAGCGCCAGACTCGATTCAAAAAACGCACGATTCCTTCAATACCCTGCTCGGACCAGGGTTTCGATTGCTCCAGCGGACCCATAAACATTTCATACAATCGAAAGGCGTCCGCGCCATGCTCGGCGACAACATCATCCGGATTGACAACATTTCCAAGGGACTTGGACATCTTGCGATTATCAGCGCCCATAATCAACCCCTGATGTACCAGCTTTTTGAAAGGCTCCGGTCCGCTCACATACCCCAGATCAAACAACACCTTGTGCCAGAAACGGGCATAGAGTAAATGCAGCACAGCATGTTCGGCGCCGCCGACATATAAATCAACACCACCGTTGCTCATCCAGTAGCTCTCTTTTTTCTTGTCGACCATTGCCGCGTCATTGGCCGGATCGATGAAACGCAAGTAGTACCAGCAACTGCCGGCCCATTGCGGCATCGTGTTGCTTTCACGTCGCAGATGGCGACCATCCTCGGTCTCATGGCTCATCCAATCTGGCAGGCGCGCCAGGGGCGATTCGCCGCTTTCAGCTGGTTGAAAATCCTCGGTTTGGGGGAGGGTCAAGGGCAAGCTTTCCGGATCAGCATCATAGTAGAGGCCCTCTGCATCAAAACTGATCGGAATAGGCTCGCCCCAATAGCGTTGCCGCGAAAACAACCAGTCGCGTAGTTTATAATTAACCTGACTTTGCCCGACACCCCGTTCTTGCAAATGCTCAATCATTTTAACTTTGGCCTCTGCAGTTTGCAGACCATCCAGGAACTCTGAATTCACTGCAAAACCGTCGATGCTAAAAGCCTCCTTCTGTTCGTTATGAATAACACCCTTTTGCGGGCTAACAACCTGAACAATGGGCAGGTCAAAGCGTTTGGCAAATTCAAAGTCGCGCGAGTCGTGCGCCGGCACCGCCATGATCGCACCAGTGCCATAGCTCAGCAGCACATAATCTGCGATCCAGATCGGGATCAATGCCCCTGTAATGGGATGCAGGGCATTGGCGCCGGTAAACACACCGGTCTTTTCCTTGCTAGCATCTGCGCCAATGCGATCGCGCTCGGAGCGCAAACTGGCCGCCTGCACATAACGTTCTACTTCCTTTTTTTGGCTATCTGTGCTAATTTTTGACACCAGCGGATGCTCTGGTGCCAACACCATATATGTCGCGCCAAACAAGGTATCGGGCCGGGTGGTAAACACAGTCAGGGTTTCATCGTGGCCCGCCAGGCGAAAATCAATGCGCGCTCCGTCGCTGCGACCAATCCAGTTGCGTTGCAATTCAAGGGTACCCGCCGGCCAGTCCAGGCCCTCCAGGTCGGCCAGCAATCGTTCTGCGTAAGCTGTTATACGCAGCATCCATTGCTTGAGCGGTTTACGCACGACCTCGTAGCCCTTGGAAACCCATTCATCGACCTCCTCGTTGGCCAGAACAGTGCCCAGTTCGGCGCACCAGTTCACCGGCGCCTCGGTTATATATGCCAGTCGGTGTTGATTAATATAGTCCGCCTTCTGCCGGAGGTTTTGCTGGATAGTTGCCGGGACGGGCAGCTCATCTATGGGGCGCGCGCGCCCGGCTTGTGGATCATACCAGGTATTATAAATCTTTAGAAAGATCCATTGGGTCCATTTGTAATAATCCGCCTTGCTGGTAGCGATCTCCAGATCCCAATCATAGGAGAAACCCAGGGACTGGAGCTGACGCCTGAAATTATTAATATTCTGCGTAGTTGTTATTTCCGGATGAATACCGGTCTGCATGGCATAGCGCTCGGCTGGCAGACCAAATGAATCCCAACCCATAGGATGCAACACCTGAAAGCCCTGCGCCCGCTTATAGCGCGCCATAATGTCAGTTGCGGTATAGCCCTCCGGGTGGCCGACATGTAGTCCGGCACCGGATGGATAAGGAAACATGTCCAGGACATAATACTTGGGACCGCCAGGCTGCTGCGGTGTTGCAAAGGTTTTATCCTTTGCCCAATATTTTTGCCAGCGCGCTTCAACTGCTGCGAATGGATAACTCATGCATCCAGTTCTGGCATTTTAGGCCATCTGACTACCAGTTTTTAAAGCAGCCTGACATACATTCTTTACAAAGAAATCCGCTTATGACATCTGGTATTTGCATGTTCGCCCGGTTGAGACAAGGCTTAGAGCGAATCTTTGTGTATCGCTTTCACCCGGAAACGGACTACCTGGAAATCTATCTTTTTTACCGGACCCGGTTCTTTCAATTCGTCAGCACCCTCTTTTTGTTCTATCTGGGTGGCTTCTTTTTTGTCAACTGGCACGCTGGGCGCTACTACGGCATGATCTTTGATGCGGTGGCCTTTGTGTGGATTTTTGCAGTCCAGCTGTACCTGTATTGGAAAGAGAAGCTGGACCAGGCCGTCTTTCTGATGCTGCCGATTACATTCGGGATTTATATCTATTTTATCTATGGCATGCCGGCGCAGGAATTCGGCATCGTCTGGATTTTCGCCCTGGTGCTTTTTTTACTATACAGCCTGGGGGAAAAAAACGGACAGATCATCACCTGGGTGTCTTTTGGACTGGTGTTGACCCTTTTTATTGCCGGCAAAACAGAGCGGGTACCCGCCGTATATTCGGACGCCGCCTGGTTTAAAATTATTCTGGTTCATCTCTTGTTGCAATTGATCGGATATCTGTTCATGCGACGCTATCAGTTAGTGACCCGGATTTTCGAACATCGCTACTACACAGACAGCCTGACCGGGCTATTTAATCGCTTGAAACTAGAAGAGCACCTGTCCCAGGCCGGGCCAGGCTGCAGTCTGATTCTATTCAATATCAAGGAATTTGCGGCAATCAATAATTTTTATGGCAAGGATCTGGGTGACCGGATTCTCAAGCAGTTCGCCCGCCGTCTGCGTGAACTGAGCGATGAGTATATCTGGGATCGCTACCGCCTCAGCGGCGATGAATTCGCATTACTCAGCAAGCAAGGCGTTTCGCATACGGTTGCCGAAAGCGTGGCTTTCAAAATCATACACCAAATTCAGGCGACTACCTTCGAGGGACAAAACGAGCACATTCGCATCCGACTCTACGCCGGCATATCTGCCGAGGCTTTTAACAAGATTGAGACCGCTGATATGGCCCTCACTCAGGCCAGAAGCAGCAATCAAACGGTTATCCAGTACAGTAGCGCCTTTGATCGACGTCCTTATTATTTTGACAATCTGCGCTTGCTAAATATTCTAAATGATAGTATCCAGAACAAACAAATCCGGGCCGTGTTCCAGCCCATTCATAACAATAACAGCGGCAAGGTCGACCGGGCGGAAGCGCTGCTGCGTATCCAGGATCAAAATGGCGACCTGCTGAATCCCGGACCCTATCTGCCAGTAGCCCGCAGGGCTGGTTTGTATCCGGCTTTAACCGGCAAGATACTGGCTTCGGCAGCCCGGTTTATTGAATTCTATCAGATTCCCTGCTCGGTGAACATCGCCGGCATGGATTTGCAAAGCTCTAGTCATCTGTTCGAAACAGTGCAACACCATTTTGGCATCAAGGAGCGCAAATTATTAACCTTCGAACTTGTGGAGGATGACGCATTGCACGACCGCAAAGGAACGGACGATCTGATCGCCTTCTGCAAGGCCGAGGGCTGCAAAATCGCTATTGATGATTTTGGCGCCGGTTATTCCAACTTTAGACGATTGATGGACTTACAGATTGATTATCTGAAACTGGACGGCTCCCTGATCGAAAATCTTGATCAGGATCCAAAATCCCGGATCGTAATTCAGGGAATTATGAAAATGGCGACCGAGATCGGCATTGAAATTATTGCCGAGTACGTGCATTCCCGGGCCATCGCGACCATTATTCAGGAGATTCAGATTCCATACTCCCAAGGCTTCTTTTTTGGCAAGGCGGTCCTGCATGACGATTTTGGCGGTTTTTTGAGCGCTGCGCCCCTTGACCGTGCTTGACCGGCATTTTGACCGGCTATAAAGCCTGGAGCCTGTTGGGTCGGTCCATGCAGCTGCAAGGCGGGACAGGCAGACCGGGCGGCAGAAAATGCCCTTGCGCCCTGCTCCAGGATTCACTTGCGTGCCCGGCTTCGCTCAAGCCAGCAGATTGGTTGGTCGTGCCGACAAACAAAAAAAGCCCCGCTTTGGCGGGGCCCTTTCTGGTTCAGCGAACAATTGTTCTTCAGGCGCGAAAATGGTTTATTCCATATTCTCGCGAGGCTGCTCGGCATCCTCGTCCACTTCTTCCATTTTTTCTTGCGCAGCTTCAGCAGCTTTTTTGGCAGCTTCTTCTTTCAGCTGTTCTTCCAGAGTTTTACCCTCTTCAGTGGTCTGGCTTTCTTCGGTTGTGACCGATTCTTTGACTTCACCGGTTTTGGGCGGGATCACAAATTTTTGACCCGGGTAAATCAGGTTGGGGTTCTTGATTTTGGATTTGTTGGCTTTATAAATACGCGGCCATAGATGGCCGTTACCATAGTGCTCTTTTTTCTGCGCAATACGCCAAAGGGAATCAGCCGGGCGTGCCTTGCGTACGGTGTACGCCTCACCATCCAGGCTGGTTTTTTCATCCGATCCACCTGTATCCAGGTCGGCCTTGCGCGCGGTGGCCAGCAGATTGGATTGCTCATAAATGATTTGACTCAAGCGGATCGCTTCCTCGGATTCATTGATGGAATCGCTATATTTCTTGTCATTATAAAAGCCTTCTGAGGAATTCAGCGCTTCTCCCGCAGCACCCACCTGCTCGTTCAGAGTGGCAATAATGGCTTGCTGTTCGGCCGTCTTTTTATTGGCCGGCACATCAATTTCCTTGAACAGGGTTTGTGATTTCGTGACCGCTTCGCGCGCCTCAGTGAGCTTGCTGTCCGCGTATTTGCTTTCGACTTGCGCCAGCAGTTCCGCGGCTTCTTTTTCAGCCAGCTTCATTTCAGCATGACCGTCCTTCAGCTTGTCGGCTTCAATCAGGCTGCGCGCCTTTTGCAAGCGATCACGGGCGCTGGCAAGCACTTCCGGGTTTTCCTGCTCGGCGCCGTAGGTTTCCGCTTTTTTCAGGTCGGACTCGATACCGGCCAGTGAATCCAGGATATCGCCTTTCTGCGACAAGGCCAGGTTGCGTGCCTTGGCGCTGGCCTCCGTTGAGGCTTGAAACTTGTTGGCCGCCGCGCTGTATTGATCCAGCACAGCCAGGGGATCATTGCCGCTTTCCTGCATGCTTTTAGCGTTCCCATACAGGCTATTGCCGTCATTATACAGCCTGGTAGCGGCATCGAAATCACGCGGCGCCAGGGCCTCGGCATAGGCCTCATCGGCCTGAGCCAGTTCCGTTTTAGCGCTGTCGGCTTGTTTGGCTGTAAATTGAGGGGCGGCAGTCTGACGGCTCTTGATGGCCAATGCGCTGGCCTCGCCAGCACTGCTACGAGCGCCGGAGGTATCATCATCGGCCAGCTTTTGGTGAGCAGCCAGCAGGGCCTCCCGACCGGCATTGTAGTCATCAGCGGCATACTGCGCGGCGTCTTCCGCCCTGGCCGATTCCAGTTGCTGGTGAGCGATGTCCAGTTCCTGCACCGGAATATCGCTGCCGCAGGCAGTTACGAAGACAAGACCAAGGCCGAATGCCAGTCCGAGTCCTGATTGAATCAGTTTGTGTGAAGTCATTTTGACTTTCCTCCTAAAAGTGAGGCCAGCACCCTGCAGGAGCCGGCCTTCTCTCCATTTTTTTAAGGACAGTGGTTTCATCAGGCGGATGCTAAAAACATGCACCTCCTGCCAGGATCGTCAGTGTGCACCGGCGCTCCCATGCCCGATTTAGAAACAAGCTAAGTGAGTGCCGTCAGTTTGGCAAGGATTTTGTCGCCTCGCACAGTGCTGCAAACGCATTTATTATCAACAGCTGCGAGCCGGCTGGCGCCATGGCCCGGATTCCTTTAGTGCCCGGCCAGTACCTGCCTCCCGCAGTCCACCCCGGCCATGGGTCGGACAGCGGCCCTGCATTGGCCAGACACGCCGCCCGGGCAGCTCAAAACGCGACCATGATCGATGCAAGGGCACAGCCATGTACCTGGTTCAGACGCCAAAAACAAAACCGGCCAGCGTTCACTGACCGGTTTCTCTATGCCTGGAAGCACAAATTGGAATGAATTGGACCGGATCCGGGCGATGAAAACGGCTACTTGAAAGCCGCGACAGCGTCATCCTCGGTTTCATAGATGTCGAAAAATGAGGTCAGCTTCGTTAATTCAAAGACCTTGCGAACGGACCCGGAGACATTGGTGATCTTGAGTCCGCCCTGGTATTTCTTCAGGTTGGACAGACTGGAAATCAGCGCCCCGATACCTGATGAATCGATATAGGATACCCGATCCAGATTGATGATTACATTGTATTTCTGCTCTTCGATGAGCTTGTTGATGACTTCCTTGATCTCTGGAGCGTTATACAGGTCGATTTCGCCGTTTACATCCAGAATACTAATATCGCCATTTTCTCTTTTTGATATTTCCATTACACTTCAGGCCGAGGCCCCTCCATCAAATGCGTCCAGGTCATTAACAACCTTATGTACAATCGTCTCTGTCAACATAAAAAATTGATCTTAGAACGGGATTTTTTTCCAGTGCGCGCAAAAATCTGCAAATGTGCCCTGCTGAATCGATTCCTGGAGAGCGCGCATAAATTGAAAGTAAAAAAATAGATTGTGGTAGCTGGCCATCATGGGGCCGGCCATTTCCTGACTGACAAAAAGGTGGCGCAGATAGGAACGGCTATAGTTTTGGCAGACCCGGCAAGCGCACGCGGGATCGGGCGGTGACTGATCGAACTGATGGGCCTGATTGCGAATATTCAGCTTGCCCTGCGAGGTGAGTAGTTGTCCGTTGCGGGCATTGCGGGTCGGCAGCACGCAATCAAACATGTCAATACCGTTTTCCACTCCGGCTAGCATATCCGGTATGGTACCCACCCCCATTAAATACCGCGGTCGGTATGGATCGAGATGCTCCCCCAGAAAAGCCAGCATGTCATGCAGTTCGGCGCGACTCTCGCCCACACTCAACCCGCCAATCGCAATCCCGTCAAAAGGCAGCTCCTGAATACGCTCCAGCGATTCAAGGCGCGCCGTTTGCGACAAGTGACCCTGCACAATGCCAAACAAATGCTGGCGGTGGGGATCGATCCGCCCCTCGGCCACGCACGCCTGGTAGTAATCCATAGCTGCCTGGGCCCAGCGGTGGGTGCGATCCAGCGATTCGCGCACGCGCGCTGCATCGGCTGACGCAGGCGGACAGTCATCGAGGACCATCATAATATGGGATCCAAAATCACGCTGTAAATCAATCACTCGGGTCGGGGTAAACAACTGGCGACTACCGTCAATATGGCTGGCGAATTCAACGCCCTGCTCGACAAACCGGACCCGCTCGGCCAGACTGAAAACCTGATAACCGCCGCTATCGGTCAACAGGGCGTGCGGCCAGTTTTGAAAGGAGCACACACCGCCCGCACTCTGAATCACAGCACTGCCGGGTCGTAGCGACAGATGATAGGTATTGCCCAAAATGAGCCGGTAGCCGATTTCATCCAGTTGATATTGCCAAAGGCCCTTGACAGTGGCCGCAGTTCCGACCGGCATAAACACCGGACAGGCGACCGACTGTAGATCCGGATGCAAGCGTAGCTGCCCGTGGCGGGCGCGGCCGGCTTGACCGGCGAGTTCATACAATTGCCGGGTTTGCATCAGCGCTTACGGATTCGACTCCAGGTCACGGATGATCTGGTCCACCCTGGGATCGCGCTGCCGACGTGCAAAGTGGCGGTTATAGTCCCGCACCAGGCGAGCCAGCACCCGATGCAAACGCTCTCTTCGATCCTGATCCGCTTTGGTTTGTCGGCCACCCTTGACCAGCATGGCATAGTAATAGAGAATACCAATATGAGCCAGATCCGCACTGCTTTGGCCCTGATCCAGGGCGGCTTTTAAAATCTGGCCGCAACGCTCATAGTCCTCATCGCGTTGCCTGCGCTCCGCGGCGTTACGCTCGCTGGCCAAGAGCTGATAGCGCTGAAAACGAGCCTGGGCCTCCAGAAGGTCTGGCCAGTGGTCGTGGCCGGCCACCCGACGGGCGGCGTTGGCAACTGCCAATACCTGTTCCAGGTAGCGCTCCAGATGATCCTCGCGCGATGACTCCAACTGGCGCAGTTCATATTGCAATAACAAAGTGCGCGCATATTGCTCATAAAAGTGCAAAGCATCAAAATCATATTTAAAATTGACTCGGCTACGCCAGGCCCGCTCAAATGCTGCCAGGCTGCGTTCGGGAGTGGCCCGCCGCGATCCCTGATCCATTTCCAAATACAAGTCACCGAGGGCGGCGTTTGCTTCCGGTAGAGTCCGGTCCGCAATCAGGGCCTCATTGTAGCTTCGTAAGGCCTCTTTGAAAGCGCCGCGTTCCCGAAAATGATCGCCCTTTTTTTTGAGGATATAAGCCCTTTCCAGTCGCTCGGTTTCCAGAGTCCGCGCCACAAAGTGGCCCTTGCGCACCCGTAGCATGATGCCCTTACCCGTCAACACCCAGCCATAAAAAGGGCTGTTCAGGATGGACACGACCTCGATCTCGCCAACGATCAAACCATCCCGAAACTGATTATGGAAGGGATCCTTATCAATGACATACAGCTTCTGGCCGACTTTCAAACCACGGCGGTCCAGGATCTTGACTGTGACTTGATCCAGGCGACTGTCATAGCCCAGGAATGGCGATTCCCGATTTTTCAACTCCGGCATCTTGGTCTTGTTCTGGATCTCGCCTACCAGGATCATACGCTCGGGCTTGGGCCGACTGTAGTTGCGAAAGGCAAAGATCGTTTCGCCCACTCGGGCCGGGATCGGTTGCGTGAACAAAAAAACCGCAAGCGATACGGGAGCTATCAAACGCGTCCAGCAGCCGTCCGGACGCCGGAACGGCCTGGAGCATTCCGGCTGGTCGAGCTGGAGAAACCCGCATGGTTTGGGCACAAGCAGCCGATTGGGTCTTTGTAAGTTTATTGGCATAATGCGCTGATCGTAGCGTGCCGGGGACAGGCCGCCACGCAGTCGGGGTCTCATGTGCATTTTCGGGGCTTTTGGCGCTTTCTACCACAATTTTTACAGTGGCTCAAGGCCGGGCTGGCCCCGTATGACCGCATGATAGCCGCAGCCCATCCAGATGCACGGAAAGACTGGCCAGTGGATTGCCATTCCGAACCTGCAAGGACAATCCGTGCGTTCTGCCGTCAAACCGGGCCAGCTTTTTTAATTGACGTCTTCTACATCGTTATTTTGCTGCATGCATATAAATGAGCTGGCGCGCGTTGATATCCCTGTTCGCCTTGAGTGGCATGCTGATTGCTCCAATGAGCACCAGCCTGCACATGTTTGCCCATGCCCTGCAGCGGGATTGCAGCAGTCATCAAGAGACCCTTGAGCACTGTGCTGCACACAAATCAGCGGCCCTGGACTCGCTCAAGAACCATACCGATTGTTACTGGTGTGCCATCCACAGTCCGTCTGTCCATGCGGTGCAATCCGCGGCCCATACGCATCGGATCGATATTGCTGCCCGGCAAATTGAACTACCCGACACTGCACATTATTCACACGATTCCTTTCACAGCTACTACGCCCGCGGCCCGCCCGCGGCTCGCTTCGCCTAGACAGCCAGTATTACTTCTAACCTGCCGACAGTTATGGTTTCGGTAGACCGAAATAATGACCTGGCGCTGCGGTTTGCCAACCGCTGTCGAATCGGAGCCATCTATTTGACAGGCAGTCGGTCAAAACTGCCTGCATTGGCTCGAGGCCACTGTTTACACTAGTCAGAATTTTGCCTATGCAGCGCCCGCAATGAGGCGCTTGCGGACGAAACCGGCACACAAAACGAGGAAATTATGTATTTAAACCGATTTTATCATCATTTTAAGAGCTGCGCGATTATGCTCAGCATGGCCGCGGCACTACTGCTCAGCCAAAACTGCACTGAACTGGGTCTGGTCGCTGACGATGAAGCTGATCAAAACGAGGAGCTATTGGCATTATTGTTTTTAAACAACAGTCAGTGCAACCTGGGTGGAGCGTCCTTTACCAGCAGCGGGGTCAGCTGTTCCCTCAACAATGCAACCGGATCTGGCACCCTGACAGCTCTCAGCACTAAAACGGACCGCCTGTCATTGCAGGTCACCTTCCAATTACCAGCCGCCGATTCCAGTATCCAGCTTGTGGCCGGCGGCACTGTTGTTGCCGACAGCACTGCTGCCAATTACTTCAAGATGACCCCCACCGCCACCACTATCGAAGGGGCCGCCAGTACAAATACCAGCACGGTCCCCGGTAATACGACCCAAACCTGGTGTTTTGAAGCGCACTTTGGTGAAAACCCGGACCACCTGGTCTTTGACAATACCACTTGTACCAGCAAAGCGGCCAGTTCAGCGAAAGCGGATGCGGAAGGTGGTGGTACAACCCGTGAAACCAGCGGCGGTGCCTGGGGTTTCGTACTGAATAACGCAAGCGTTACCAATGTCACCGTCTATAGCAGCGCAATTTTCACCGACTAATGAGCTCGCTTATGAACAACGCAATACGAAGAGGTCCCTGGCTGGGCCTCTTTACTATTTGTCTAGTGAGCTTTGCAATGACAGTACCGCTAGCGGCCCAGCAAAACCCCGACAGTCCTGATAGCACGCAAAAATCCCCGACCAATCCGCAACAGCCAGCCGGTAATGATCCCGCCAATCTGATTCCGGATGATTTGTCAGAAGACAGCCTGGATACTGATCAGGACCCGGCGGCAGCAGATCGCCAGGTGAATGCTATTTCAAGCGGCCAGACTACCCAAAGCCTGCTACAGTTTAACGATCAAAGCGGCCGTAGCTACAGCCTGGATATCATGGCCGCAGCGGATTTTTTAGGCCAATGGGATAACGATGAACCGCACACCACCGGCAACCGCTTTGACGCCCGTGAGGTCGAATTTGGCTTCATGGCCGATATAGATCACATCGCCGAAGGCACGGTAATGGCCGCCGCCCATCAGGAAGCCGGGGAGACTGTTTTTGAGCTGCACGAGGCTTATTTCTATATTCCGAGTACACCAATCCCGAATCTAAGCGCCAGAGTCGGGCAGTTTTTTCTGGACGTGGGCCGTCTAAACACGATACACCGCCACGATTGGCTGTTTAGCGTCGCACCTGAAGTCCACGAAGAAATGTTGGATGAAGAAGGAGCCGAAGACAGCGGCCTGGAACTCAGCTACCTGATCCCATGGCCCTGGCAAAGCTTCGTGCAGGAGCTAACAGTGGGGGCCTTTAACGGGCGTACTTTTGGACATACCCATAATGATGGTGACAACAAGAATAACCCGCTCTACACAGCGCACCTGAAGCAGTTTATTGGCTTTAACAATGCCTGGGGTACGCAGTTCGGTTTCAGTTATCTGCGCTACCACCCGAGTGTGGAACCGCACAAAGTCATGCATCAAAGCGGACTGGACTGGTTTTTAAAATGGAAGCCAGACGTGCATCGCTCACTCATATTTCAAACCGAGGTTTGGTACCGTGAAACACGCGAAAAAAATGAACGACCCTACGATCCGGCGGCCACCCCGGTCGAAACCCGGGTCGGGGTGTACAGCCTGCTTGAGTTTCAGTTTCATCGTCAATGGTCGGCAGGGTATCGCTATGACTTTTACACAAACCCGAACTATATCAATGAAGATGGTATTAAACAAAAAGAAAACGGCCATGCCGGTAATATGTTGCAGCTCACCTGGCGTCCGTCCGAGTTCAGTTACTTCCGAGCCACGGCCCAAAGGAACACCACTATTGAGACGGGTAAAAACACCTATCAATTCTTTCTACAGGGGACTTTTATCATCGGCATGCATCCGGCGCATTCGTATTAAACCGGAACGCATGGTGAACTGATATACGCCGACACAAGCAAAGGAGTAATACACAGAAACATGAATACAGAATCTAATTACCAGGCACGGCCGGTCTACCCTCCGGCGGAGACTCCGATTAAACAACGATCCGACTCCACTCCAGGCTGCGCACGCTTTGGCAAAATTACCAGAGTGGCTTTGCTACTCTTTCTAGCGGCTTTCCCGTTGCAGTTGGCCAGTCAAACGAAACTGCGAGTGGTGACCACGAATGTCAACCTGGCTCACCTGGCCGAACGAATTGGCGGCGAGCATGTGCAAGTACATTCGCTCATGCCACCGGACGTAGACTTGCACTACCAGGATGCCCGGCCCGATTATATTATCGCAGTCAATCGCGCCGATCTTTTTATTGAAAACGGACTGGAGCTGGAGGTTGGCTGGGCGCCCTTGATCCAGAAGCGTTCACGCAACGCGGCCATCCAACGCGGCAAACCGGGCTACTGCGACGCTAGCATCGGTATCCACGTACTCGAAAAGCCCACGGAACAGATTTCACGCAAGCAAGGCGACGTGCACGCTTTTGGCAATCCGCACTATCTGCTGGACCCGGTGAATGCGGCCATCGCTGCCCGTAATATTGGCCGCAGTTTGATTCGACTCGACCCCGCGAATGCCGACTATTACAAAAAAAGTTACCAGGAACTGGCTCTCAGCCTGCGCGATCTGATAACCACCGAGATTCGTAAATCCGCGAACCTGCGCGAACTGCCGGTGGCAGTGTATCACAAGGAATTCACATATGTAGCCAACCGCCTCGGATTCAAAGAGGCGGCCAGCATAGAAGAGATACCAGGTATCCCGCCTTCGGCCGCCTGGCTCAAAAAGGTCAGCGAGCAAATCAAGCAGTCCCGGATCCGGATCATCCTTGTGACCCCCTATCATCGTCGTTCGTACGCCGACACCGTCGCCCGCCTCAGCGGTGCCCAGGTGCTGGTGCTGCCGGATAGTGTCAACCCCGCTGAAGGAATCAACACGTACGAGGATTTAATCCGGCTGATCGCAAAGAAATTACGCGATGCTGCCGATGTGAATGGCGCCGTTGCAACGCGTCAAATCAATAGAGAATAATGGGCCGAACTTCGATACAAGCGACCAGCATAGCCGAAGACAAGGCAGCATTGGAATGTCGCGACCTGGCAGTCGGCTACCAGGGACGACCAGCCATCACCGTGGAACAATTGACCTTGCCCTACGGCCAGTGTATTGTGCTGGCCGGCGCCAATGGCAGCGGCAAGAGCACCCTGATGCATTGCCTGGCAAGGATTCGGCCGCCGCTGCAGGGTCAAATCGTCTGGCATTGTAAACAACTGGCTTATGTGCCCCAACGCCAGGGACATGCCGCCGATTTGCCGTTGACAGTCGCCGATTTTGTGCGCCTGGGCAAGGTGCAAGCGCACGTCTTTCAAAAAGATCGCCTGCACCGAAACCCCGATTCGGACTGGCTGGGGCAATGCCTGGCGGATCTGGATTTGCAAGCCCTGGCCCGCCAGCGCATCGCCGCCCTGTCTGCCGGACAGTATCAGCGGGCCTTGATCGCTCGCGCTCTTTATAGTTGTCCGGACCTTTTGATTCTGGATGAGCCGAGCGCCAGTCTGGATCAAAAAAACACGATCAAGTTGAATCGCTTGTTACAGCGCACTTTGGCCCGAAATTGCGCTGTTCTGCTCAGCACCCATGACCAGCGCATAACGCAAGATTTACGGGGCCGCACGCTAGCGGTCGGGACCGATCATGTGCTAAAGGAACCAAAGCAGCCATGAACGCAATACTTGAGAGTCTGTTATTTTATGAGTGGCAAATTGCGCAGGCCGCTTTATTGGCCGCTCTGATGGCGGCGGCCGGCATCTGGCTGGCAATGCGACGGCAGGTTACATTCAGTCTGGTCGCATCACAGGCTGCGGTCAGTGCCAGTATTATCAGTCAGGGAGTATTTCAAAGCGCTATGTGGGGACAGCATTTTTTAGCCTGGCCGATTGGCCTCTTGCTCGCCTGGCCCTTTTATCGCTATTCACTGCGCAGCCGTAACAGTGAGGTCGTTTTACTAGGCGGTATGCTGGTCTATGCCGGTCTTTCCGAACTGATTGCAGCCGCCCTGCACGTACGGATGCATTTTGTCCAGGCATGGTTCGGCGATGTCTTGACAACCGCACCCGACGACATCATCCCGAGTGTCTTGCTTGGTACGGCTGCGGCTGCGGTCCTGTTTTTCAGCTATCCAGCACTTTTGTTGCAAAGCACCGATAGTGAGTATGCGCGCGTTGCCGGTCTGCCAGTCGAGTGGCTGAATACGCTTTTTTTCTTGCTGTTAGGGCCGCTGCTCATATGGTCCATTCAGATGACGGGCATGTTTGTCAGTATGACCCATTTAATCGTACCGGCCCTGGCGGCCATCCCCCTCGCGCGCAGCGTCCCGCGCGCCATGCTGCTGGCGGCACTAATCAGTATCGGCGCCACCACGCTAGCCTTCGGGTTTTCTTTTCTGGAAATCAACAACGGACCCGAAACCCTGCATTTGCCGACCAGCAGTCTGATCCTCGTACTCACCGGAGCAATCTCTTTTGGTTTGTACTATTGGCACCATCGCCACCACTTGCGCCATAAGGCCAGAGATAGACGGACGGCCAGTTTGACGGACAAGGATTGAATCGATGGGTGTTCGCTACCCACAACTACCGCCATTTGTCTGGCAGACAAACCGTTTTTGGATTGGGCTCAGCGGTGCGATCGGTTCCGGAAAAAGCGCCGCCAGGCAGGATTTCCAGGCAAACGGCTGCTTCGTGCTGGATGCCGATCAAATCGCCCACCAGGTTTTAAACAGTAGCGCGCTCCGACCCGGGCTGCTGGAACTCTGCGGACCAGCTATAGTGGCAGACGACCATAGCATCCGTCGCGATGTGATTGCCGCATCTGTTTTCTCCGATCCGGCCAAACTTGCCCGTTTAAATCAGCTCGTGCACCCGGCCGTGCAAAAGCAGGTGGCATCCCGCTGGTCCCTCCAGCCGGCCGGAACCATTGGAGTCTACGATGTGCCCCTGCTCTTTGAAAACGGCATGCAGGACCAGTTTGATTTGACTGTGGTTATTCATGCTGCGCGTAGCCTGCGAATGGGACGCGTGCAAGCCCGCAGCGGCTGGAGCGAATCGGAATTCGAGGCCCGGGAGCGACGCCAAATTCCAATCGAGCAAAAGATCGTACTTGCCGATCTTGTGATAGACAACGAGGCGGCCCGCTCAGATTTGCAGCTTGCAATCCAGACAGTTTGCAAATGTATTCGAGCGGCCACCCCGCGAATCACATTTTCCTGACAAGGCGCTCTGTAGTATGAAAGAAAGAGTTTTTTACCGTATTCATCTGGATCAAAGGCGCATGATCGCGATCGCTCTGGTGAGTATTCTGGCCCTGACTGGCAGCTATTTGGCTGGCAAGCACCAGGCCGGTCCGACGGAGCGACCTTTAGACACCCTGATGGAGGCAACGGGACCTCAGTCAGAGAGTCGCCCGGATCCACTTGACCGAACGGATGCAGAGACCGAATCAGACTCTCGCGGCGCCAGTGTCTATGAAAAACCGCTATCGTACGCAGCCCGACCCGAGGCAGCGCGCCTGACAAGCAATGACGATGAATCGAATCAAACCCATGCGCTGCCCTTCCAGAGCAAGGTCTCGCCAACAGAGAAACCAGCCAGCCGGCCCGTAAAGAAAAACCCTAAAACAAGGCAAAAGACGAAGGGCCTGGCCGCAAAGAGCCCCCCAAAAGCAGACACCCGGCAACGCAAAAGCGATACTGCTTCCAGGGTAACGGCGCTGCAAACTGCACCCCAAAAAAATGCGGGCAAACCGAACAGCCAAAGCCTGGCCAATGTGGGCCAGACCAGATCGGAAGCTGTAAACGCCCGCGCTGATTCGACCGACCGCCCGGATGCCAAAGATGATAATCCCGCCCGTAAACGCGATGCTGCGACATCACAAACAACAAAGACCAAAACGCCACGCTATTACCTGCAGACCGGCTCCTTTCACTCGCGCGAGGCTGCCGCGCGCATGAGCGCGGATTTACAAAAACAGGGCTTCCCGGCCCGCCTGGAACGCTCCGCCAGTCAGTGGGTGGTGCGAGTGGGCCAGCCCAGCAATACGAAAGAGCTCTGGCCGCTCTGGAATCGACTCAAGGCGCAAAAATACCCGGTTTTGAAAGTCTCGGCGGACAAGTAAAAACAGCGGATTTTTCACTTGTCAGGCATCACAGAGTGCAATGAATGTAATTAAAGTGACTGCGGACGAGAAAACAGCCAAGGCATGGGTCGTCAGCAAGATGATCGACCGCATCGAAGGGACGTACGCCGATTTTATCGCCGATGTGAAAGGCTTTGATAAAATCCCCTGGTTCTTTCGTCAGCACCTGTATTCCCCCTCCAATAAAGAAGCCCGGGACGCGGCGCTGGACAGCTTGTATGAAAAGCTCAAGTCGGTTACCGGTCCTGAAATGACCGAGAATATCCACAAGCTCATTCGCCTGAACAAACTGACCGATGAGCTGGATCTGCTAACCGCCCGGCATCTGCTGCAAGAGAAATGGCCCCGGGGATTGCCGCCGGAAAACGATCTGAAAATTGAAGAGTTGAACATCGCGATTGTGCAAGCCGGCCGCCTGACCGAACGCGAACAGCAAATCGATTTAATTTGTGAGACATTGAATTTCTTTTTTAATCTGTCGAAGCTGCCCTTGATTCGCCTGGTGATGGCCCCCATCAAGGTCGCCGCCTCCATGGTCGGCGCATCCGAGCTGATTTCTACGATGGAAGCCGGATATGAGCTTTCGCGCGGCATTCGGGACATGAAGGTATTTGCAACCGCCTTCGCCGAACGAGAAAAAGGCTTGCTCCATCAGATGGCGGCCAAACACTCCTGAGCAATCAGGATATGGCCAGCAAACAAGTCAAAAAAAACAATCTCGGGCCCTTGACCCGCAGTAACCCCAGACTGTTTTTTAACCGGGAACTGTCCTGGTTAAAGTTCAACGCGCGCGTCCTGGATGAGGCTTCCCGCAAGGACAATCCCCTGCTGGAGCGGCTGAAATTCCTGGCGATTTATGAATCCAATATGGTCGAATTCTTTATGATTCGGGTTGCCGGCCTCAAGCAGGTCAAGGCATCTGAAGTAAACGAGATCCAGATGGATGGCCGCACCCCGCTGGAAACACTGGAAGAGATTTCGCGGATCATGCACCAGCAGGAGAAAAGCATGTACCGTTATTTCAAGGATGTGCGTCAAAGCCTGGCTGCTCAGGATGTTACCATCCTGGACAGTCATCAGGAACTGGCACCCCGCGAGAAACGACACATCGCGGAGTACTTCCGCCGGGACATCTTTCGGGTGCTCACACCCATGGCAATTGATCCCGGGCATCCCTTTCCGCATATTATTAACAACAGCTTCTACCTGGCCATTAGCCTGGAGCACCGCAGCGGCAAGGACAAACACGATCACTTTGCCATTTTGGAGGCACCGGCAGTATTGCCCCGCTTTGTGCCCCTGCCCAGCCGCCGCGGTCAAAATGAGCGCTATCGATTCATCCCGATTGAAGAAATCATCAAACTGCACGCAAACGAGCTTTTAGCAGGCACGCGGGTCAAAAGCATTCATGGTTTCAAGATGATTCGCAATAATGATATGGCGATCGACGAGGTGGCCAGCGATAATCTGCTTTCGACGATCGAATCGGAATTGCGCAATCGACGCTGGGGAGAAGCCGTCAGCCTGTTCTATCGCAAGGGCATGCCGCCCAATATGCGCGAGTTTTTGCGACAGGAGCTGGATCTGGAAGAATGGGAATTATATGAACGCGAAGCCATTATCAATCTGGATGATCTTTGGCAGATTTATGGGGCTGTCCAAAACCGTCCCGAACTGAAGGACCGGGTCTTTATTCCCCGCAACACCTTCAGCAATGAAAAGGGTGGCAGCCTGTTTTCCAAAATTCGTGAAAAAGACATCCTGCTGCATCATCCGTATGATTCGTTTCAGGCTGTTACCGATTTATTGGCCGAGGCGGCTCGTGACCCGAAAGTGCTGGCCATCAAGCAAACCCTGTATCGCACCGGCACCGATAGCCCCGTGATTCGCTCCCTGATTGAAGCGGCGGAAAACGGCAAGCAGGTCACGGCAGTTGTCGAGCTGAAGGCCCGCTTTGATGAGGAGCGCAACATTACCTGGGCCCGACAGATGGAGAAGCACGGCATCCATGTTATTTACGGACTTTTGGGTATGAAAATTCATGGCAAGATGCTGCAAATCATCCGCAGCGAAAAGGGGATTGTGCGATCTTACTGTCACCTGGCGACCGGCAATTATAATCCCGGCACTTCCAAGATTTATACCGACATCGGATTAATCACCAACAAGGCGGACATCAATACGGATGTCACCAATCTGTTTCATTCCCTGACCGGATATTCAACGCATCTGAAATTTCACCAGATCGCAGCCGCACCCCTGAACCTGCGCGAAAAGCTGGGGGGGATGATCAATCGGGAGATCCGCCACGCCCGCAGCGGCAAAAAGGCCGAGATCATTTTCAAAATGAATTCGCTGGTTGATCCGGACATGATCCTGATGTTGTATAAAGCCTCACGCGCCGGTGTGCGCATTCGCTTGAACATCCGTGGCATCTGTTGCCTCAGACCAGGAATCCCTGGCTTGAGTGAAAACATCAAGGTGGTCTCCATTGTGGGCCGTTTTTTGGAACACAGCCGAATATACTATTTTTTTAACAACAACAATGAATCGATATATCTTTCCAGCGCCGACTTGATGCCCCGCAATCTCAATCGGCGCATTGAAGTACTCTTCCCGGTGCGTGATGCAGACCAGATTCAGCAACTGAAGTGGATCCTGCAAAAAACCTTCGACGATAACCATAATGCCCGCAAACTGCAAAGCGACGGCTCCTATGAACGACTTCGACCAGCGAAAAGCGAACAACGCTTCTCGTCGCAGCGCTTTTTCCGCGAGGAAACCATGAAAGAATTTGAACGCAAGGAAAAGGATCGCGAGGCCAAGCGGCGCACAATATTTCAACCGGTCATGAATCCTGAAATTCCGATCGATCCTTCGCAGGCTGAGGAGCATGAAAGTCTTAGCGCTCCGGCTGCTCTAGATGCAAAAAAAGCCGGGTCACCAGACGATAGCTTCCACTAGGCGCCCCCTGACTCGCCTGATAATTTTCAAGCGATTGCCATGCCAATATGAAGCGCCGATCTACAGGGGTCAGTGCCAGGGTTTGGTCATAAAAGCGCTGCACAAATCGTGCATGCCCCAGCTGATCGGGCAGGCGTAAATTGATCACCGCCCAGGGAACTTCCTGCAAAGCCAGCCAATCATATAGTCCTTTATAAAATTGTTCCGTGTCCGACCATTCCGCCGGCAATTCCAGGCGCGATACAAACAAGGGACCATGTCGGCTTTCTTTTGCCGACAAGCGAATTTTTTGCAGATCGCATGAGTTTAGATCCGGCACCAGGTGCCCGATCCAGGCCTCCTCACCGCTTGCAGCCCGGCTCGCATGCAAGAGCCAGGCCTCCATCCCGCCCAGGCGATCGCGTATGAACGCATCATCGGGATCGTCCACGTCAAAGGGGCACGCCGATACCGGTTCTATTTTTGGATCCAGGCGGTCCATCAGGCGCACCGCCCTGTTGGCGCCGGATTGAAACGCGGAGGGTTCCAACTGATTGCCCGCGCGACTCTCTTCCAACAAGGCAATCGGACTCAGGACTTGCAGCAATCGATCTTGATTGGCATAGCGCATGGGCAGCCAGGCAAAGATGCTATTGCTCCAAAAATAGGCAACCTTGCCGGTTTGGGGTCCCAGCACCTGTCGAAACGCATCGGTTAAACCGCGCCAGCGGGCCGGGTCAGGCCGGTTTTTATTCTGCAAATACAAGCGCATACTGGCCTGCAAACGGCGATCAAAATCCGAAAAGCGGTTTACTTGTAATTTATTATCTTTCCAGAGAAAGCGCCAGCTGGCCCGCGAGTCTTCCACTATACTGTAAAAAAGCTGGCCGGGGGGGACGGCTTGCAACAATTCCCGCGCGCGAGGAAGAAAGGCTGCCCGGGACGTGCCTTGCAGCGATCTTTCCTGATGCAACTGCCAGGCCCAAATATCCAGGTCCAGCGTCATAAACCAGTCCTTGCGATCAATGGCCTTGCGTTTGGCCAGCTGCAAGGCCAGGTCTATGCTGTGGCTTGCCGGCCAGGGTCGCGCGTCCCTTTGATTATAGCCAGCGATTGCCGCCCCAAAGCCTTGCAATTCGCTGGCATGAAAGGTGCCCGGGATGCTTTGCATCAGCCGCGCATAGGGGCCCTGGAAAGCCGGCATTGTTTTTAAATGAGCCCAGTCAGATCCCGCACTCCCTGCAGTGTCCAGATGGATGAGCGCAGGCAAAACCCATTCTTTCAAGCCGATGAAATCCGGCGCATCGGGATAATTGGGCTGTAGCTGGTATTGCAGGGCGCAAAAACGCCAGGCTGCGTCCAGATCCTGCAGCTGCAAATAGACCCGGGATACCTCGAGGGCCATGCGGCTGGCCCGGTTCACAGAGGAGTGTCGGGCTACAAACTGTATCAGGTATTCCAAAGAATTTAAAGCATTTAGATCCTCATCAACCGGAATTTGTTCCACATAAAGTCGAAACAGAATCGCTTGTTCCAATAGATCCAGGCGGGCAAAGAGACTCTGATTCTCTTCGAGTGGCCGATCACCGAGCATGGACCAGTCCAGGGCCTGCTGCTGCCTTGCTTTTTGCCACTCGCGCTGCAACAGAGTTCGAAACTGCCTGACTTCCCAGCGATCTGTTGTTTCGGGCGCTAAAGCCTGGTTCAATTGCTCATAATCTGCCGAGCCTGGTTTGTGGCTGGTGTCTAACAGGATCTGGTCCAGGCGATACTGCTGCCATTCGTCTTGCAGGCTACCGCCATCTTGCCATTGTTCCTTTTGGGCTGCTTTTTGGATCTGGATCAAACCATCAAAGCCATGTTTCCACAGCAGTCTAAAAAGCTGGTCTGTCTGGTTCTGGCGAATAAAGTCCGGCAACAGACGCTGGAATAATTGCTCTAGATCGCCGATCCGCCCAGGCAAACCAAAACCGCGCGTTGCCTGTAAGGATTGCAAAAAGATGATACCTTGCATATCCCCTTCCAGGCGATCCACCTGATCGGGAAGCAATTGAGCGTACTTTTGCTGGTATTTACGAGCCGCTTCGTAATCCGCCAACTCTGTCAAGGCATTGGCCGCAGTGCTATATATGGGAGCCTGATAGACTGTCTGGGCCGGGACACTGGCCAGCGCAGTTTCAATCAAGACATCACGATCCTCGTCGATCATCAACTTTAGCTGCAGGCGCAATAGATTCAATTTATTGCGAAAATTTAGTACTGTTTTTGTCTGATCGATTGCCTGTTGATAGGATTCCGCCAGTTGGTAATAGCGCAACGCCTGCATATACTGCCCTTTGTGTTCCAGGGCCTCACCGACCAGCATCCTGGCAATCGAGCGCGCCTTGAGCGTCAGATGCAGTTGATCTGCATTGAATCCGGCCGCGCCAAAAACAATGCCCTGTTTGGTATCGAGGGTAGTCCGCCCCAGGCTGGCTGCAAGTTGCGGCTGCATAGCAGACCAGTCCTGATTGGAATACAAAACGGTGGCAGTACCGTTTAAACGAAAAAACTCATACAGCATTTTCTGGCGTAGCGCCAGAGCTGGCCGGTTGCGCTCGTCTATGTACACCAGTGCCGTGAATTGCTCCTGGGTCAGCCAATGACGGGGATCAAAGGGGCGATTCGTACCCTGAATAAACAAAGGCCGATTTTGTGACAGGTCAATGGAGACAGCCTGCACATCGCCTGGCTTTTGCATAGCCTCGGTGGCCGGTCGCATCTGTTGGACATTGAAAAGATTAAGATAGCTGCTTTGGATATCTGTATCCGTGCGTACAAAGCCCTGAAAGAGGTCGCTCCCCCGGTTCACAAAGACCAGTGGTCGGCGGGCCCGGGAATCATGCGCCGACCATGCCTGTTGATACAGTTTTAGATCAACGAAATGGTCCGGAATAATAAAGAACTGATCCTTTGGATAGGCGCTACTGCAAGTCTGCATGGCCTGTGCTAAAAGAGCCGGGTTGGGTTGTGACCAGGCTAGCGGACGGTATTGAATCGATTTTCCCCGCAAACACCATTGATGCAGCCGTCCGGCGGAGTAATAATAACGCAGGGCTACTTTACCAGTTGGAACAGGCAGGGGCTCTACCGATGCAATGCTGCGCGGACGCACAAAGGGCTCATGCAGGGGGGCTGTCTCAAGCAAAGCAGCTGTTTGTGTGTGGATCTGCACCCGCAACAAGGCTTTTTGCTGCACAATCCGGTTGACCGACTGGCGCGCAACGCGCAAGGCGGCTTCATCATGGTCCAACTGCAACAGTTGACGCCTTTTCGATCGAATCTGATCGTAAAGAACCTGCACGGCCTGATCCGCGAAAACCAGGGGGTAGCGGAAGTATTCCACCTGCAGCCGCGATTCCCATTCCAGCTCCAGGAAACTGATGGTCTGTTGGTGATCCCGACGCGCATTAAAAAACTCGATGGCTAATTGAAAAAAGGGTTCCAGCCTGGAACGCAACTCGTCAAAGACCTCCGGACGATCTATCAAAATTTGACGGGCGTGCAGCAGGCTTTGAGCGATTTCAGCGGCAGTTGCCTGATCAGGCTGGTACAAGGATTGATCATACAGTATCTCGGCTTTGAGCACGCTGGCGAAAAAAGACTCGGTAATCAGATTAAACTCATAACTGCTCTCTGCTATTTCTCTTTGAATCTGCATGGCACCCTGGTAATTGGCTGCCGCCAGGGCCATGCGGGCCAGATTCAACTTCAGGCGAAACTGGCGCGGATGGCGCAACTCTGATTGTGATTGGACCTGGGCGTTCACGATACGACCGTATTCCAGCTGGGTTTGGCGCAGACTGGCCATGGCCTGCTGCAAATCTGCGGCATTGCGCGCATGCCGTTTTTCTAACAAGGCCTGGTAGAAAAGCAGCATCAATTCAATTTCCCGTAATTCGCTCGCGTTTTGCAGCATCAGCTGATCAATTACGCCGCGCTCGGCTTCGGCGTCATATTCATAGTCCGGGTATTCCGTCTGCATGTCAGTAATGTAGTCTTGCTCAATCTTTTCGCGCAACTGCTGGCGAAATTCCACAGATTCAGCCAACCAGTCCGCAATTTGATCCGCCGGGCTGATGCCCGATTGCGAACGATCGTACAGCTGGTGCTCAATCCGGGCAAAGGCTGTATGCATCATATTTTGATAATTCCGGCGGAATCCGTCGATATCGGCCGTCTGGAAGGCCTTGTCACGCGCCGCGCCAAAGCTCTCAATGGCAGCAGTAAAATCGGATGCCTGATAGGCCTGGGCACCGCTTTGATTGAGAACATGAATCAGTCCGCTTTGCCCTTGCTTGCGTTTGGCGTCCAGGCTGCCAAAAACCTGACCCCGCTGCCGGAGGATATAAGCAGCGCCATCCAGGTCGCCTTGTAAGACAAGGCTTTGAAAACGAATGCCCAGAGATAGTTCATATTGACGTAGCGGGGAAAAGCCATAGGGATTGCGCCCCTCGCCGATCACGCTGAAATCTTCGCCATAATCGAGAATGCAACCCAGCATCTTGCCGCCAATTGTATTTGGCAGGTAGCGTTCTTCCGGATGGATCATTTGCTGATCACGTGCCAGGCGAGCGGCCTCTGCGGCAACCTCGATCGATTGATTGTACTGGCCGGCACCCTGGCGGGCCATGGCCAGAAAATTCAGCAAGGCCGCCTGGTTCATCCCATGACTGGTTTCGATGGCGTCGTCGCCAAACAAATCATCCAATGCCTGGCGGTAATCAATCACCGACTCCTGGTAACGGCCGGCGTCCCACAGGGCAAGTCCCCGCAAAGCGGCAATTAGTGCCAGACGGGAGCGGGTGGCCTGCAAACGCCGACCTAACTGCTCGCGACGCAATTTGAGCATATTGGTTTCATAGGTATCCGCGTTCTGGTCAGCCAATTGAAACTCCAGTGTTTTCAGACGCGATTGGACCGGATCCAGCTCCATTACATGGTAGATCTGAGCGGCTTTTTGCATCAATACGGCCGCTGTAGCGGAACGATTCTCAAAGAAATTGGCGCGACCATAATTCACATAAAACAGGGCTCGCTGCTGGTAGCTTTCAAAAAGATCAGTCTCGGCTGCAGCCACCAGCGTCTCCAGTTCCTGGTAGTGCTCGATCGCCCGGGAAAAACTTAGCAGGCGAAAGTAATTATTTGCCAGGTTCAAGTGAACTGCCGCCAGGGCCTGCCGACCTAGTTGCTCCTTACTGCGAGTCTCCAGTAATTGGCGGTACAACTCCACGTTTTCTTCATAAAACCGAATATTAAACCAGGCCTGATAATAGTCCCGATACAATAGCCCATCCAGGACCTGCTGCTCCGTATTGGTTGCCCAGGCAAAGAGTTGTTCCAGATATCCGGATTCCAGGGGTAAAACCCGATCCTGGCGTTGATCAAGGTATTGGTACATCCAGCCCAATAGCAAATAGGCCTCGGTCGTGCGGGTATCCACATTCATAATGTATTTTAAGAAATACTCTGCATTCTTTAGATCGATCAGAATTTCTTCCTTGGCCTTGCGCAGAAATTCTGTCGAAAGCTGACCGCCGTTGGCCTGGAATTGATCGTAGTAGCGCTCCCGCTCCATGGCCCGGGTAACCAATAAATAGGCGTGCCCATACCACATAGACATATCGCCCACCTGCACATTTTCAGCTCTGGTCAAATCATATCCATAGGCAAGTTCATCATAAGTCTCGGACAAAAACGGATCTGATTCGGTTAAAAGTTGCAGGGCTTCTTCCTGGCCAGGCAGGAAAAAGCGTTTTTGGGCCCGCTCCGTTTCGATTTGCTGCTTTTCTTTGGCGAGATCAATTTTCAGCTTGTGAATTTGATAGGCCTTGCGCCTGTACAAATCGCTAAAGATACTGCTTTGATTCATATTAAAGAAAAGCAGGTTGAGCATGCTGGCATTGGCATAAGCGACCGTATACAACAAACTGGACGCTTGCTTGACACGACTGAGCGCCAAAGTGGCTCCGGGCAAGGAGACAGCTTCTTTTGTCTGATTAGCGCAAAAATCCTGATAGCTTTTCAGGTGACTGCCGCCGAGAGAAAAAAACAGCCGATTGTTGCGCGAACCATTCTGACAGAACTCTTGCAACACGTCGAGGCTGTTGCTACTGATGCGCACGCTATCTTGCTCCAGAACGCTCAAACCTTTATCCAGCAAACCCTTGCTAATCTGCAACTCCTCATGATCAGCCGCAAGCCCTGCCAGTTCCCGGGCTGAATGCACGTAGGTGCCGATATGATCTTCGGATTCCTGTACCATACGTTCAAAAACGGAAACCTTTAGCTCGGCGCTGCTGCCCTCATAATACGATCCACCATAGGAAATGCGGGCAAAATAGGCCTCCCCAAAGTCTCCCCGCGCTTCGGCCATACGCTCGCGCAGCTGCCAGGTGCGAACAAACAGGCCGTTCCAGGCAAGTAACGGCCGGGTCCGATTGCGATAAGGCTCCACGGGCACTGCCGCCAGGATTTGATCGGTCAAAGCCAGGGCATTTTGGGCCCTGGCTTCTTCAAATTCCAATGCAGCTTTTGCCAGGCGCCAGGTGGCCAAAAGCAAGGGATGCTGCCCCGCCCTATCCTGGTTTTGATCCAGTAATTGACGGCGCGCGCTTTTTTCGGCCGGCCGACCAAACCAGCGATAGACCTGCGCGTGGACCTGGTCCTGCATCCCGGGAGGAATGGCGGCATCATTCAACAAGGTTACAAATAGGGGATCAATGCGACCGCTAGTCGCACTACGGGCCTCCGCTTCCAAAAGCAGCGCTTCTGTGCGTCGAAAAAAATTCACCCGGTTTTGATTCAGCCTGGTTAACAGTCCGAGGGACGCACTGTAATTTGACTGGCGCGCATGGATACCAGCCAGTCGGAACATGGCACCGGCTTGCAAAATGCCCATATTCGTATCAGTCCCGCCGGAGTTAGTCCTGCTTTGGGTATCAATAAATTCTTTTAATAATTGAATGACGCGACTTGTTTTTTGGCCCAGCAAATCCTGTTCCAGCTGCACATAGGCATTGTAGCGAGCCGCCTCGTTCAACTGCCGACGGGTCAGGTCAACCTGGTCGCCTTGACCGTTCTTGATAAAAAAGTCCAGCCGATCGAGCAAAACGCGGCCCTCGTACAGCTCCCATGCATCCTGTTCGCCGAAAAAATCGTACACCGCATCCAGAGCCAAAAGGTAGCGCTCCGGCGCCTGGTTCAGGTAAACGCGTGTGAGTTGATATTGTTGTTCGATGCCTGGTTGACGCGGGATGATCCCGTCAGCCCGTACAAAATAAATATTCACATGATTGAACATGCGGCTGGCATACAGAATGGATCCGCCCGCAAAATCGGACCAAATGACAGAGAGAATTCCCAGGGGGTTGCCGGTCAAGCGCTGCGCCTTGCTAGTCCGAATTTGGCCATCCGGAGTACGGCCCAAAGCAACCTTGAAAACGGAACCAGCGTCATCCAGATCCAGATACCCGTTGTAATTGCTGTCCTGGTCAATCCGATGATAAATCAAAAACCGACCATCGCTGCTGACAGAAGGAAAGGCAATCAACTGCCGCAAGCGACTGTAATCCAGTTGAATCAAACGCGCCTGGTCTTTGGACGGCGGCAACGAACTCCCGGATGCCAGCACCTCCGTCAGGTCCAGTTGATAGATGCGACCGCCCTTGTAATTGTCGCGTCTAGACATAAAATAAATCTGTTTCTGATTGGCTCCCAGACTAGCCTGGTAGGCGCCGGCAGTCGTTACCTGGCGCAACTGCACTGGATTGGCGTCTGCATCCAGCTCCAGCAGCCAGATGTTGCTTTGGCCGTCCTGGCAACGATCGCTGTTAAAAATCAAATAGCGGCCGTCACGCGCTAAAACCGGTTCGCGTTCGCTGGCCGTCCCCTGGCAGGCGGCCGGCAAGGACTGGGCCAGTTTCTCAATCGCCAGGGACAGATTGATGCTATCATCCCAAAAATTGACCGGAGGCAAACCGCGTAACGCGTTTTGGACCATGTCGTCCGGGGACAGGGGTGTCAACATCAGATCGCCCTCGGAATCGCGGTCTTCGGATACATATACCAGAAGCTCACCCTGGGCTGACAGGGCCGGCTGGTGTTGCTCCGCCGGATGCTGAATCACTGGCATGGAAATACTGTTTTGCAGACTGCGCATCCATATATCGCCAGAGCCGCTTTTATTGGCGGTAAAAAACAAATACCCGTTTTGCGTGCTGACCGGATGCAGATTGGCACCGCGCTGCACCGTCAGGGGAAAGTGCTCTTTCAGGCGTGTTTTGAAGAATTGATCGGCCAGGCTGGCATAGTCATACTCGGGTGGCCGGATCAGCTGGGCCTCCTGACAGCCCGGCAGGCTCATCAGCACGTACAGCAGCATTGGCCAGCAGAGTGCTTTTAGCCCGGCGGCATAGCGTCCCCCCGGCTGAGCGACCGCGATCGGGTGCTCTTTGTGCGGATGCTGGCGGGAGTAGATCACCGGGCCTGGCTCGACCCGGTCCGCTATAAAGTCTGTGGGCCGGATCGTCATTATTTAACCCGGACCCATCGCTCTTCGTTGGTGTAAATCCACTCACCCGGCAAGGCTTCGCGATACTCCTGACCGGAAGCGTAATTCGCCTGGATGTCAGATTTTTGCTGTTGGAATTCTGCCAGCCAGCGCCGCGCCTGATTGACAGCATTGGCCACCTGGATGGCCGCTGAACGTTCGTCCAGTAGTGCCTGCCGGCGCGCGGATTCTAGCAAGCCAACCGGTACAGTCATGACCAGGCCATTGTACGCCTCCCCCAAAAGCCCGCTTTCCCGATAATGGCGCAAAGCCGGCTCATAAAAATCCAGCACACCCAGTTCAATATAATAGCGACGCACAATCCCGGCCTTGTTGCCTTCGCTGGCGTTGTCCCGGGAATCGCCGATTGTTTCGGTCAGCGGCCGCAAGCTATGAGCGGAGGCCACCAGCCAGCCATCCCTTTCTAGCTGTACATCCTCGCCCACCAGCTGGCGCTCCGCTGCTGTGCGGGCCGGGGTCAGCGTAATCGCTGGCAGATCAATCGCCACGCAGGAGCCCTTGCGCAGGATCCGCATGACGGGTCCTTGCACGGATTGTAATACAGCGCATTGCTGTAGCAGCAGCATGGAGACAATCCATACCAGGTGTTTACTCGATATCGCTTTCATGATCAGGTTCCTGTACATCCAGAGTTCGAACTTCATCCCGGGCCTTTTGGAGGAAGCGCGCCAGCGGCATCCGCTCCTGCTTGATTTCATCCGCGCCCGGGGCGACAAAAATGCCCGGGAAAATATGGGCCCGCCGGACCTGCACAGCAGAATAGACCAGTCCCTGATTCAATTCGACCTTGATACCGGGAATCTCCACCGTATTGCGCACGATCATGGCCACGACCTGGGCGGGCATGATAATGCGGGTCACAAAGCCTGAAAACTCGCGGCTGATGCGGTAAATAGATAAAATGCCGTTCATATTATTTAAAGGCTCATGAAAGCTGTTCACCCGCGCACTCACGTCCCCGCTAATAATGCCATCATAGGAGCTTTGTGACTCAGGCAAAAACGGCTCCAGGTCCAGGTTCTTGATCTGCAAACGCAGACCGGCTTGCATATGCTTGCTCTTGAGATTCGCTAAATTCACAAAAACATCCCGCCCGTTGATCATCCCGCTGGATTGCCAGACCGTAGTGTTATCCGGCTGCCGCTGTAGCTTGAACAAACGGGCCATCAACTGTTCGATTAGCAGAATGTTGCCGCTGTAACGCAGGTAGGCTTCGATCCCCGGTCGCTCTGTTTCAGCCGGCGAGCCCAGGTAGTAGAAGCCGCCGGGCCGGTAAGCGCCCCGCGGGTCATGGCTGGAATAAAGAGCCTTGAGGCTGAAGTTACGGGTTCCACTTTGATTGGCGATCTGGGCGTATTCCCGGGCGGGATTTTCCGAGACCGAGACCAGGCGGACGTTGCCCAGCTGGTGCTGCACAGGCAGAGCCAGATTGAGTCCGTGCAGGTTCCAGTTTTGACACGTTTCTTTTTGGGCTGCCTGGCAATTCCCATTGGCGAAGGCCAGATCAAGGTCCCGGGCGCGCAGGTTGCCGGCAATCAGATTGTTTTTGATACTGAAGTCCGCCTTCAAACTGCCCTGCAGTCGGATATTGTCATGTACCTTTAGAAATTCCTGTTGGGCCAGTCGAAATTTCACACTGACATCCGGGCGGTATTCACTGTCCTTGTTTGCGCGACTCAGTTTACCCTGCACGCTGGCTACAAGCGAGTTCTTTAAACCCTGCAGGGTGAGGCTTTGCAAATCAATGCCTTTCTCTGTGATTCCAAGATTGTGGCTCAATTCCAAATCAGTCAAATGCAAATCCGGCAGTTGCAGACTGGTCTTGCCCTGAATACGCAAAACCGCGCCGCTCTGGATACTGGTATTCGTTCTGAGCGCCAGCCCCTCAGCCAGGTAGGGGCGCAACTCGCCCAACTGGTCTTGCAACACCCCCGGCATATGCGCAATCAGGCGATCCTTGTACACATTCAGGGCGTGAACTTGCATTCGATAGCTAGAATCCTTGCCAAAACTGAGGCGACTCGCGCCGCTCAGGTCCAGCAGGCGCTGGCCATTCAGGGCCCGACCAACCAGCTTGACCTTGTGCAGATCAACGGTAAATGGACTGTCAAAACCAAGCCGGCCCTGACCCTCTAGATCGAGATTATGGGGTTGAGAACGCGAACGCTTGAAAAAATAGCGTCCCTGGGCCATTTGAATACGTGCGTTGAAATCGAGGAACCCAAAATCAAGCGGAGCGGTGATCTGCAGGCGAGCCGTGCTGCGACCCTGAATCAGGTCTGCAAAATAATGGGCCCAGTCAAAGTTGCGAATTTCCAGATCGGCCTTGAGCCCCTGTGCAGCGCGCAAATCAGCGGACCCCCGCAGCTCAGCCCCATTGTAAGCAATTTGTAAATCAGGTAGATGCAAAAAGCGCAGCAGGCCAAAGGCCGGCCGGGGACTGTCACGATACGCGGTCGGCTTTTGCAACGGCAGCACATCGTGATACAGGTCCAATTCTGCCTGTAAGGGCAAGAAAAGACGCCGCAGCTGTTGACGACCGCCGGCCTCAAAGAAAACTTCATCAGCCCGCAGTTGACCCTGCAAGCGCAATTGATCCAGCGGACCGGCGATTCCAAGCTGATCCAGATACACCTGGCCACCCATCCATGGCTTTTCCAGGGCGCTGGTATTCAGATTGGCCAGCACCTGGTTGACATCTGCCAGATTGATATGCGTTCGGGCGAAATGCAGCGCCAAATGGCGCTCTGGAACACTGATGTTGGACAGGCTAGCCCGCAAGGCCAGCCAAAGCTGCTCGCGATAGCGCAGGCTGAGCTCGTGTAACACCAGCTGATCCCGGTCTGGCGCAAAGGAACTGTCCAGACGCAGCTTCAGGCCGCTATGGCCCACCAGTCCCCCGGCCCGATTATAGATAGCCAGGCGACTGCTATCCAAAAGCAGGCGCAACGCAAAGGCGCTCGGGGCCGGATTATCGTGTGGAAAGGACTGATCAGCGCTCTCATGGTAGAGCATTAGCTGCAACTGCAAGGGACCCTTCAAGCGCCGGTCGGCTTGAAAATCAATTTGGACCGGTCGAGCCGGGTTGAGGGCCAGCATCAGTGTGTCTATTAGCGCCAGCGCCCGGATGTCTTTCGGAATCGTATGAAAGGGGCGGCTCAGAAAACCCAGGTGCAGCTCCAGATCCTCGAGGGCCAGGCTCCAGGCCTGGGGCCGCACGGTCGCCGCTGGCGCACTGGCATCCCCGGGGGGACTCTGTCCGTCGCTTTTGATATAAATATTCAAGCCTTCCACACTGATTTTGAGATAGGCGCGCACCTCGACAAACAGCTCGATCAGCTTGCGTCTGGATTCCTCCTCGGGTTC
>JAGRNA010000303.1 GCA_020441005.1 Leptospiraceae bacterium | reverse complement strand
TCGTAAACCGCCTGGAGGATTTCGGGCCGCGCCCGGTTAAGTTCGTCGAGGAACAGCACGATGGGTTCCTGACCCAGCGGCCACCAGTAGGGCGGCAGAAAGATAGAGTGTCCGGTCTGTTCATCCTTGTGCATCAGCCCGATCAGATCACCGGGGTCGCTCATCTGGCCGAGGAAGAAGCATTCGACCGGCAAACCCTGCTGCGCGTAAACGTCGCGGATCAGTTCGGATTTGCCAATGCCATGCTTGCCGACCACCATAATGTTTTGTCGCGCCGGGGTCACGTTCAGCACTGCAGCAAGTTCGCGGGCATCGAGACGAATGGCCAAAATCCCCCCTGCCTCTTTCAAAGAGAAACTCAATGGTTACGAAGATATCGAATCGACCTTGGCAAGCGGATCGGGTTCGATCCAGGAACCGGATCGATACCCGCATTGATGGGTCTTGAAGCGGACCCGGCGCTGATGCAGCGCCCGCAAGTTGACGATCATCTCGCGCAGTTGCGGCAGGGCATTCTCGAATTCGGTGAAGGGTACTGAGAGAGTGAGCTGATTGTTTTCGTCCAGCCGCACCTCGATCTTGATCAAGCGCGCAGTGGTGGCGATGCGAAAGGCGAACCGTTCCTCGTTGGCGATTTGCCGCACCTGGGCCTGGATCGCCTAGGTTTGCAGGTTGCGCACCTTGTGGGCTTTGCGTTGCTTGAAGGCGTGTTGCCGCAATCCCTCCAGTAGCCCTTCAAGCAACGCCCGCAGGGCCTCCGGACCGGCTAGATAGCGCAGTTCGCTCATTTTCAGCAGCGGATAGTAATAGCCGTGCTCGCCGACCCGTTCGGGCGCAATAGCAACCTAATGACTCTCGTCGCTTGTGTCGACCCAGTACAGGGGGACTACGACCGAACGCCCCCAATTATAATAATAGGAACGCTCATAGTTATTATGCGGACCAGCCTCGCTGGACAGATGAATACAGCCGATCAACCGCGTGGGAATCTTCACAGAGTGGTCATCCGGGATAGTCCACGTCGTCGATGAACGGTCTTGATAGGGTTCGAATCGTGGCGGGGGCGTCGCCAATTCCGCCAGCACCGGCTGGATCGCCTGTTCGATCCACTCGTTCGGCGCGCTGTTGGTCACTACCCAGCCCGGCGTTTGTTGTGAATGCTGATTAGCAATCTTTCTACAGGTATTTGGATGCATGAGATACGTAAAAAATTTGTGAATTTCCCCAATAGTCCAATTCTATTGTTTCTCGACAAATTGCGCTTCTTAGAAACCGAATCGTCAACGATACAATTTATCTGCTTTTTGGAGCCGAATCAGCAAGATTCTAATCTATCGTTTCAGCTATTTATTATGCAGGTTTCAGGCATGGAAAGAGGAGCCAGTGATCATGCTCACATGATGACGTGCTATCATAATTACTAATAATCGTTCATCAGCATTTAAGTCCAAAGTATCCCCCGTACCAGAATTTTTTATAAGTTTTTGATTTAAAAAATCATATTTGTTTCATCCCGCCAACGAGCCCATCATGCACGAAGCCCAAAACGCTCTGGTTTTTTCCCTGTTTCTTATTTTCACTGGTGCGGCGGTATGCGCCACGCTAGCGCTGTATGCTCGCCAGGCCCTGCCCATCGCCTATATCGTGTTAGGCATCGCTATTGGTCCCTATGGCTTCAAAC
>JAGRNA010000078.1 GCA_020441005.1 Leptospiraceae bacterium | reverse complement strand
AGCGGGACAGGGTTTCGCGCTTTTGGTTCTTGAACAGCAATTTCATGGCTTCGCTATAGCGCTCGGCGGTCACGAATTGATATCCGCCCGCAATTTCGCGGATCACCACGCCGCCATCCCGCTCGGCATAATCATCGACTAGCGAATCGACCAAAACACGGGTATTGACGCGGTCCAGCTCACACTTGCGCGCCAGGGCATTCAGGGACTGCGGCTGGTCAGCCAGAAAGAGGATGGCTTCTATAAGACCACGAAAGAAATCAGACTCCTCATTGTCCAATTCGCGGTGCTCGGGCAGGCCGGCATCTTTCGCATCAGCCACCTTGACCGATACCGTTTCGGGATCACTAGTTGTGCTACCCGCAGCCGGATCGTCCATTTCTTCGCTTTCGTCGGTAGTATCGGCCATACGCGTTTTTCAGTTTGGCATCGCCTGGAGGATAGTCATTTGCTGATAGCGGGAATGCAGGGCAAGTCCTTTCAAAGTGCCAATTTCTAGAACGATTTTTTTTTCTGTCTTTACATTTCATACGCCCTGTACCACCTTGTCAAAGGCTAGTTAAAGAGCAAGGAGCCGGCTTGACCGAATCGTTCCCCGATGGAAATTAACATCAAATCAAACAACAATCAGATTATTTTCGAACTGGAAGGCAGTTTGGATATCTATACCTCCCTGGATCTCAAGGCAGCCCTGGAAGAGAACGTGAAAGGCGAAAACCTGGATGTTCTGATTGATATGGACAAGCTGACCTACATCGATTCCAGCGGGATCGGCATCCTGATCAAAGCCCTGAACTATGTCCAGGGACTGAAAGGCAAGCTCAGTGTGGCCAATCTCAAACCAGCCATTGAAAAAGTTTTCAAGGTCAGTGGCTTGACCTCATATTTTGAAATCCTGTCCAGTGACGATTTCAAGGCCCGTGTGCAGGGCTGATTTAATAGCGGCTAATATACGAATCCCAGATCGCCCAGACACTGTCCCCGGGGGCTGGGCGCAGGTGGATTTGTAGTATCCCCTCCGGGGCATGCTCCCGATCAATTGGTATCCGAATGACTGCGTCTGGCAAGGCTCCAGCACCCTGATAAATGCGGGTCAATCGCATCCGATTGGCGTACACATCCAGCCAGCTTAGTTTATGGAGCTGCGGTCGATTTGCTCCCTCCTTGTAGCGCACCAGATCCAGATAGAGCCAGGAGCGACCCCGCACCGGCACATCGAGTTGATAAAACAGGCCTTGCTCGCTGATCACCACAGCTATGCCATCTTGTAAATTCCGGCCCGGATCATCCGGTACCAAGAGCAGATTGCGGTTGCGCGCCCAGAGTTCCAGTTCCGCATGGACCATGAAGTTCTGACCTGATTCATGATTGAAATCGATTTCATAAACCGGTTTGGCGCTTGATTGCCGGTCTTCTTTTGCCCGGACCAGTTCGTGCCAGATCGCATCCTGATGCAGCTGATCAAGTCGGCTGTTATCCGCTAACACGCTGCTGGCCAGGCAGATGAGCAACGCGAAAAGGGCTTTTATCATATGAGAGTGACGCAAAACTGACCTGCCTGTCGCGTTGTTTGAATATCGGATGGCGGCAACCGATAGATCATTGCAGCGCATCGTTTTTCACTGAAATGTTAATCGTCCACGACATAGACAGCTTTGAGGCGCCCTGGGATGGAGCCGCCCTGACCCTGGGAGTTTTTGACGGCATGCATTTGGGACATAATGCCCTGATTCAGGCCCTGAATTCCTGGAGCAAGACCGAATCTCTACAGCGAGTCATGGTGACTTATCATCCGCATCCCGATATTGTGCTCGGCAAGCGGGAGAGATGGAAGGGTGCCGAACTATTCACCTATCCCGAAAAGCTGGCCCTGCTGCAGGCCTTTGAGCTGGACGCTGTGATTTTTTTACCTTTTTCGCGTGAATTTGCCCGCATGACGGCCATGCGTTATTTGAAGTCCATTTTACTCGAAAAATTGAAAGGCAGGCAGATCGTGATCGGCTATGATCAATGCTTTGGTCGCGGTCGCAAGGGCAACTTCGCCTTTCTACAGATGTTTCAGAAGCGTTACCATTATGCCGTTCACCGCATTGACGCCGTCACAATGGAGGACGAGATTATTTCCAGCAGCCAGTTGCGCCAACTGGTCCAATCGGGACAAATCGATGCCGCCAATCAACGCCTTGGATTTTGTTTCTTTGTCAGCGGCACGGTTGTGCGCGGTAAATCCAGAGGGCACCAGTTAGGATTTCCGACTGCTAATCTGGCGACGCCAGAGAGCAAATGCATACCTGGTCGCGGCGTCTATGCTGCCATCGCCCGCTTCGGCAGTCAAACCTGGCGGGCCATGGTCAATATTGGCCACAACCCTACCTTTGGTCATCAGCAGCTAATCATTGAAGCGCACCTGCTGGGTTTTGAAGGCGATATTTATGGCGAAACACTGCGGCTTTATTTTGTCAAAAGACTGCGCGATGAACAGCGCTTTGACAGTCCTAATGATCTGGTGCAGCAACTGGAAAAGGATAAACAAGAAACTGCCAAATATGTAACGGATCAAATCCTGGTCTCCCATCTCCTGATGGACAAGTGACTCTTGAACCTGCGCAATAGTTTTGCTAATTGCCAGACGTGCCCATTTCAATAAAGTGTTCGCATGCTGAAATTATTTGGTCACCCGGATAGCGGCCATGCTTACAAGGTGCGTCTAATGCTACGCCTGGCAAAAATCGAGCATGATTACACATTTATAGATATCTTCAGCGAGCGCAGTACGCGACCGGTCGAGTTTCGCACTCACTCCCGTTTTCAGGAGGTGCCGCTCCTGTTGGACGACTCCACAGCCCTGGTGCAATCCAACGCGATCCTGATCTATCTGGCTCGTAAATATGGCATCATGGGGGGCGAAAGCCCGGACCAGCTGCAGCAGCACATAGAGTGGTTGTTTTGGGAGGCCAACAAAATCGGACTGTGTATGCCGCAAATTCGGGCTCATTATCGCTTCGATGGTTCACAACTGAGCACCGGCGCCATGCAGTGGCTGCTTAAGCGCTATCAGCACGATGTGGGGATCCTGGAGCAACACTTTCAGCAGGGACACCGCTGGCTGGTCGGGTCTGCGATGGGTATAGCCGATTGCTCTGTCTGCGCTTACCTGCTTTGGGCGGATGAAGCCCGCCTGTCAGTTCCCCCATCCGTGCAAGACTGGCTGGACCGCATTTGCAGTCTGGAATTGTGGCAAGATGCGTATACCCTGCTGGCTTGACTGCGACACAACAAGGGGTGCTATCCTGATCTGTGGACCTAGGGTCGCAGCAGCATGGCAGCCCGAATCGTGATTGCGGTCGGATCCGTATGATGACTGGCAGCCCAGTTTTCGAGACAAAGCTGCTGCCATTCATCCAGCCGGGACGGCTCCAATAATTGACCGACCGCGAGACCCGGTGTGTCTGGCTGACACCGAATGCGGCTCAGTATTTGGTCGCGCTGGCGGCTGTCTTGAAACACCTGTCCTGACCGGCGAAACAATACCGGCCAGGAGTGCCGATGCCAATCCAGCAGCAGGTAGAGCAGCTCCTGATCGTCCTTTTGCGAAGAGCGAATTCCGGCCGGCAAGGAGTGGATGGCCTTGATTTCAGCGGGATCCAGTAAAGCAATGTCATCCAGGAAATCCGAGCTCTGGTACTGCTCGGCCTTTTCGATAAAGTCGAGCACCTCGTCGAGGCCCAAATCAGATTCGCCCAGGGATTGCAGAGCGTTCGCCAGACTGCTCAGCTCTACCCCCCGATCCGTCTCGCTCGCGCCGACCAGTACCGGGATATCGGCCAAACGGGAGTGCTCGGAACTACGTTGCAGCAAGCGCTCTTTCCAGTTCATGGCCATATACAGCTCTGGTTTTTGCATCGTGTCCGGCAATAAATTGTAGATATGGATTTCGCGTGACCATTGCCAGGGACGTAAAATACGGCCCATACGCTGGGCCAGGGTCAACACCGTCCATGGCAGATCAAAATTGATCAGGACCGAGGCATCTTGTAAATTGAAACCCTCGGCCAGCGCCCCGGTGGCCACGAGAATCTGAATGGACGGCCGGTCTTCCGGTCCCTCACCCAGCAAGGCCTCATTGGCCAGCGGTGCAAAGGCCTTCAAAATCTGTTCCAGCTGATCGCTTTCGACATCGACGGTGCAGGCCGTCGTGACCTGCGGCAGCAGCCGGGTCAAAGCAGCCTGGACATAACGAGCCGTCTCACGATAAACACAAAAGATCACAACCTTTTCGTCCGGATGGCTTTTCAGGACTTCGAGTAGTATCGCCACTTTGTGTTCCGTCTGTTTATCATGGCCGTTTTGTAGCTCTTGGGCTTGCGCGCCGATAAAGCGACTTAACTGCGCCTGTTTGGCAAAACGCAGCTTTTCAAATCCGCCCGCAAAAGAAAGCTTGTGCAAGAGCGATTCCACCTGGCGACGAGAGGAGCAAAATTGGTGGATCAGACGCGCCTCTAATAACGGATCGCGAATGCCAACTTGAAAGGCGCCGCCAAAGAGCTGCTCCTGCTCCGGATCTGATTCGCGACTCCGCAACAGTAAATCCGACTGTAAAAGCCGCAGGAGCAAGCTATCCAGTTCATTGACATAGCTACGGTTATGCAGATGAATTTTTTCGGGAAAGAAGCGCCGCTCATCGCCCGAAAAAAGCACATAGCGTTTGCCCTCGGCATCACGTTGACTAAAATAACGCACCACGGTCGGAGCCGTCAGCACAACTGCCACTGGTAATCCGGAAATTTCATGCGCGCTGGCCACCCGCCAATGGGCCGCCGGCAAAAGCTGATCCGCCTGTTGCTGCTGCCCCGGAGCGGGCAAGATTCGCAGCTGCGCATTGAGGTCGTTGATATGCCGGCTGTAAGGCGTGGCCGTCATCAATAACACCCGGGCCCCCTTTTGGACCGCCTCGATCAGGCGTTTGTTGCGTAGCTTGAAAAAGCCCTGGCGCAGCTCTTCATTGCGCAGGTGGTGGCTTTCATCAATGATAATCAAGGTGTTGGCGTCCGCCCGATCCAGCTCATGTTCGAGGATGTGGACCTGACGATTTTTCTGCCAGTCATCGGCCGACAGGCTGTGATACGAAAACTCGGCGCTGGACGTGCGAGCCATACGCATCGTGCGTCGCCACATCTCGCGCAAGCCGGCCGGCGCGATCACCAAGGCGGAATGCACATTGTGTTCCATCCGCAGATAGGCGAGGATGTGGGCTGCCATGATTGTCTTACCAAGGCCGGTCGACGCAATCAACATCGCACCACCATGCTGCTGAATAACCTGCAAGGCGCGTGAAACGACCGGACGCTGGTAGGCCGCCAGGGCCGGCAGGCTCTCCGGCACGCTGCTGTCCGGTAGACCATAGACCTCTAAAAGCGAGCGGGCGTAAACGACAAACGGATTATACTGCTGCAACCAGGCTGCTAAAATCTCGAGCAAGGGGGCGTTGATCGATTCTGCCTTGCCATACAGCTCATCAAAACGATCCGCGAACCAACGGACATCTTCTGGATCCTCGGTCTCGATGCCGGCCTCAATACTGCTAACCAGGCCGCTACGCGACAGATTGGCCGATCCGATTACGGCCCGATCATGGTCGGCGATGTACACCTTTGCGTGATGATACAGATAGCGCGCGTCCAGCGAACTATAGGGTTGCTCGCCTGAATCCCGGGCGGCGCCTACGCTGACCAGCAGCCGGCCGTGCAGAAGCTCCTGGTACATGCCCTGGATCACCAGGCTGCGATCACTCAGGGAAAAATCAGATAAGCTATGATTAAATTCTTTAATTACAGATTCGATTCGATCCTGCTGGTTCTCGCCCCGGCCAATCAACAGCCGGATTTCTTTGCCGCGCAGCACGCTTTCCAGCAGCTGATAACCCGACAGCTCAAAATACGCGCTGGCAATGCGCACGACCCTGGCATCGGCCAGGGCCGACTGGATTGTATGCAAGGCTGTTGCCCGGCTGCCAAAGAAGCGCTTGCCAGATGACACAAGTCAGACTCGTGCGATACCAGGCCGCGTCAAGACGACCTTCTGCCACAAACTGAAGCTGGACTATGTCAGTTGCTCACCCTTTCGGGTACCAGTCGCCCGGCTGGCGGCAGCCAAAGCCGCTCTGGATAGTCAATCAGGACTGCTGGCAAAAACTGCCAGCGGTGCCGCATGCCCTGGTGCGCTGCAATGCCCCGCAGCTGCAGCGCTATTGCCGGGGAGTGTTCCGGGTCTGCTTTAACAGGCCTTTGCGGCGGTGCAAAAACTGTTTTTTGCTGAAAAAGCCGCCCCGATAGATATATTTCAACTGGCGCACAGCTTTTTGGGCCAACTCTGTCTCACGCGGCAGGTCACCATCCTTGATATCGAGGAACTCACCGGACAATGTAAAGGCCGTTGAAATCACAAACTCCGATAAAAACTCCAGTTCGGAGACAGGCAGCTTGCGAAAGACAGGTGACTGTCCCAAATCCAGAGCTAATTCAGCCGCGAAAAACTTCATTTCATTTTGAATTGCCAGGCGGACCCGCTTATTGCCGCCAGAGCGCTCGCGGTATATAAAGGAAAACAGCAATCGATTCTCTTTTACATAATCAAAAAAAATACTTATGGAAGAACTGAGCACAATATGACTTAGAGCGCCTTCCCGTCGTGCTTCGCGTAAAATACCACGCAGCTTGTGGCTAACATCATCCACAATTGCCAGACCCATCTCGTCCATGTTCTGAAAATGACGATAAAATCCGCCCGGCACAATGCCGGCATCCCGGGTGACTTCCCGCAGGCTCAGGCTGTCAAGACTCTTGCCGTCAGCCATAATCCGGAGCGCCGATTCGATAATATGAGTCCGGGTCTTGACCTTTTGATAATGCTTGCGGTTGACCTTCATGGTATTTGTGCACAAGCGTTCACTTTTTTTGATTTTCAAGCAATATTTTATTGACACAGCGCCCATAGGCGAAATTAACAGTGCACAAGTGTTCACTTTTGGAGGAAACCATGAGAACCAAAAAGAGTCCCGCAGCCAAAAAAATGCTCAAAACCCTTCTTATTGATGAAAGCTGGGCTGATTTTCTAGCCGCGCACATTGACCCCATGTTCACTTTTTCAAAGCCGATGGCCAAAATCGTGCGGATAAAGCCAGAGACCACTGACACAGTTTCATTCTATTTGCAGCCGAATCGGCACTGGCAGGGATTCAAGGCCGGCCAATCCATCACCGTCCAGGCCCGTAGCAACGGTAAACTGCTGGAACGCATGTATTCACTGTCATCCAGCCCCGACCGCCGCTATCTGCGGATTACAGTCAAAAAACAGGGCCTGGTTTCCACCGCACTCCATGAAACCTGGCAGCGCGGCATGGTTGTGCCCATCAGCCAGGCCCAGGGTGAATTCTGCCTGCCGGCCGATACGCACACACCGCTGCTATTGATTGCCGGCGGCAGTGGCATTACCCCGGTATACTCCCTGCTGCAAACCTTGCGGGGCAAATCGCAAAAAGCGGTGCTGCTGTATTTTAATCCGACCGCGCATGATGTCCTGTTCCAGACCCGGCTCGAACGCCTGGCGGCTCAAAATGCCAACATCCAGGTCCATTTCTTGTATACTCGCAATCCTGCAAACGGTCAGCCCACAACCAGGTTGAATGCCGCGTTACTCGAATCACTGGGCATTGATGCCCGCGCGGTCCTGACCTGGTTATGCGGCCCGGCGAGCCTGCAAGCCGCCGGTCGTGAACTGTGGGCCCAGTGGGGGATCAGCCACCGGCTCACTATGGAATCCTTTCAGATAGCAGCCCGCCGCCCGCAAGAGTCATCCGGGGGTGCAGCGGTGCAGGTCAAGTTAACGCGTTCGCGCCGTGAACTGAAACTGCCTGGTGAACGGCCGCTGTTGGACGAACTGGAAGATGCCGGTGTGTATCCGCGCTTTGGATGCCGCATGGGAATCTGCCGCACCTGTCACTGTGACAAAGAGCGTGGTCAGGTCGAAAACCTGAAAGACGGGGATCACTCCGGTGAAGGCCGGGAACAAATCCGCCTGTGTGTCAGTCGGGCAGCGAGCAACCTGGAATTGAATCTATAAAAGGCGCGCCTGCAAAAACCATCCATTGCCTTTTCCGGCGCGCGTTTTTTGCGGCCATTTGGCCGCTCTGCACATCCTGTGCGAGCGCTCCTGCTTTTTGCAGGAGCGCCATAAAAGCAAGGGATCCGAAAAAAGCAGGCACACCGATTAGTTAAGGAGTAAAACGATGAAAACTGAATTATATAAAAAACTGAATCAATCTGAAATAGAGGCCTTTGGCCAGGAAATGGAGGCGCTGCGGCTGGAAATTCAAGCCAAACTGGGCCAGACAGACGCCGATTACATTGAAGCAATTTACCGTAAAACCCGCTATTATGAGATTCTGGGCCGTTTCTTTATTCACTTCAGTGTGGAACCGCTGGCCTGGCTGAGCGGTGTCGGCTTTCTGAGCCTGGCCAAAATCATCAATAATATGGAGCTGGGCCACAATGTGATGCACGGACAATACGACTGGATGAATCACCCGGAGCTCAACTCACGCGACTTTGACTGGGAACACGTATCGGACAATGAACAATGGAAGTTCTCTCATAACTACATGCATCACACCTACACCAATATCGTTGGCCGTGACCATGATTTCGGTTACAATCTGCTGCGCCTGTCAACCGATCAACAATGGCATCCTCTAAATCTGCCGCAGACAATCTATACTGTTGTGCAGGCCTTGCTCTTCGATTTTGGCATCGGCTCACACGGCACCACAGTGGAATATGCCGAACTGGATCCGGCCCAAAAAACCAATGCACAGCGCCGGGCGATCGGAATGCGATTTCTAAAAAAAATTACCAGCCAGACCTGGAAAGACTATCTTCTGTTTCCGATGCTGGGGGGACTGAGCGCTCCCAAGATTGCGCTGGGCAATTTCTTTGCCAACCTGGTGCGCAATATCTGGACCCATTCTGTGATAGTATGCGGCCATTTTACCGAGCACGTTGAAACCTTCACTACCACGGAAGCCGAAAATGAAGGTATAGGCGGCTTTTATTTACGGCAGCTCAAAGGATCTTCCAACCTGAGCGGCAGTGAACGCTTCTATATGCTGACCGGACACCTGAGTCATCAAATCGAGCACCATATGTTCCCGGACATTCCCGCAAACCGCTATGAAGAAATGGCGCCGCGCGTGCAGGCCATCTGCGAGAAATACGGCCAGTTTTACAACACCGGCGGCTTTTGGGAGCAGTATGCTTCGGTCTGGAAACGCATCCTGGCTTATTCTTTCCCGGATCCCATTGCCCGCCAAATCATGCCGGCGGCCTGAGCGGGCGGTGGTCCGGCTTGTCACCTCTATAGTGGCAAGCCGGTTGGATGGACAATCAGGGCGCATTGCCGCTGCCGGGACTTCACTCGCTAACTTGTTTGAGTTCAGTGTTTCATATGCTTCCCGGGGGTATTCTCAATCCGGGCGCAACTGCCATTACGCAGCAAAACCTGGTTCTACTCAATACGGGCAATCACCTGATCCTTAATATATTGGCTGCCATGCAAAAGGCAGTTGCTAATCATTTGCCAAACAAAGTCCTCATCATGACCAGCCGGTAAATCGATCACCGGACCACCTCCATCGGTCCCTAAGCGGCCGAAGTGGGCCCTGCAGCCCTTCTGTTCGGGCCCATGGACAGAAGGGAAGGATCGTAGCAACCTGGGAAAAGGATTGACCTCACCGCCGGGCCTCGTTTTTTTTCGTTGCACAGAGCCAGACAACCTGCAAGCCATTGATTAGTAGTCCCTCCAGACACTTCATCCCCGTCCAAGCTGCCAAGCCGCCAAGCCACCAAACATGAAAATTGCCTTACTATCCCGCAACAAGAAGTTGTATTCCACACGTCGACTGGTGCAAGCCGCGGAAGAACGCGGACATTCGATTCATGTTATTGACGTGCTGCGCTGCTATATGAACATCACGGCGCATAAACCGACGATTCATTACAAAGGCGCTGTGCTGCATGATTTTGATGCAGTCATCCCACGCATCGGCGCCTCGATTACCTTTTATGGCACAGCAGTGCTGCGCCAGTTTGAGATGATGAATGTCTATCCCCTAAACGAATCGGTAGCAGTCACCCGATCAAGAGACAAGCTACGATCCGCCCAGCTATTGGCCCGCAAGGGCATCGGCATGCCGGTTACCGGCTTTGCCCATAATCCGGATGATATCCAGGACCTGCTCAAGGAAGTTGGCGGCGCACCGGTGGTTATCAAGCTGCTGGAAGGAACGCAGGGCATCGGGGTTGTGTTGGCCGAAACCGGTAAGGCAGCCGAAAGCGTGATCCAGGCCTTTATGGGACTCAAGGCTAACATCATGGTCCAGGAGTTTATCCAGGAAGCCGGGGGAGCAGATTTGCGCTGTTTCGTGGTGGGCGACAAGGTTGTTGCCGCCATGAAACGCCAGGGCCCGGAAGGCGAGTTCCGCTCTAACCTGCACCGCGGCGGCACCGCATCGTTGGTACGGCTGACCCCCGAAGAGCGCTCCACCGCTGTGCGAGCGGCCAAAATCATGGGACTGGGTGTGTGCGGGGTGGATATGCTGCGTTCCAACCACGGTCCGGTTGTCATGGAAGTCAATTCGTCCCCCGGCCTGGAAGGAATCGAAAGCGCCAGCAAAAAAGACGTGGCCGGTATCATCATCGAACACCTCGAAAAAAAGGTGACCGAATCCACTAACAAGATTGATCGCTCCCGTACCAGAGGCAAGGGTTAGGTGCAGTCCGCATTTGCCATAGCCGGTCAGTTGATCCAGCCTGGTGAGAACAGACTGCTGCGCCTGCCCCTGCCGGGCTTGCATTCCGAAACATCAGTGCACATGCCTGTACGGGTTATTCATGGACGTGAAGCCGGACCAGTCCTGTTTCTGAGCGGGGCTGTGCATGGCGATGAAATTAACGGCATCGAAATTATCCGCCGCATTCTGTCCCTCCCCTCACTGAAACGAATGAAAGGCACGCTCCTGGCCGTTCCCATCGTCAACGTGCTGGGCTTTGACTCGCATTCGCGCTACCTGCCTGACCGGCGCGATTTGAACCGCTGTTTCCCCGGGCAGGAAGAAGGCACATTGGCAGCCCGTATCGCCAACATTTTTATGCAGGAAATTGTGGTGCGTTCATCCATCGGCATTGACCTGCACACTGCCGCAATCCACCGCGACAACTTTCCGCAGATCCGGGCCGATCTGAAGGATCCCGCGTTGTACAATCTGGCCTACTCCTTCGCAGCCCCTGTCCTGCTGCACTCGGCTCCACCAGTGGGGTCCCTGCGTCATGCGGCTGCGCACAAATCCGTTTCCGTTATGGTATTCGAAGCCGGCGAGGCCTTGCGTTTCGATGAGCTTTCTATCCGGGTAGCAGTACATGGTATCCTGAATGTGATGCGGGAGCTGAATATGCTGCCGCCCGCGAAAGCCCGCAAAAAGTCCAGACCGACTGTGTTACTGCGCAGCAGTCATTGGGTGCGCGCATCCAAGAGCGGAATCCTGCGCGCTCAGGTTAAACTGGGCGATATTGTCAATAAAGGCGAGGTCTTGGGGATTATTTCGGATCCGACCGGTCAAAGCGACCAGATGGTGCTGGCCAGCGGAGACGGGATCATTATCGGGCGCACAAACATCCCGCTTATTTACGAAGGTGAAGCCCTGTTTCATATCGGCAGCTCGCATCAAAGGGCCCTGCTGGCAGATCATCTGGACACCCTTTCGCATCAAGATGAGCTGACTCCCCCCGAGCTGGTAGAGGAACCGGTCATCGTTTAAATTCAATCTAATCCACCCGGATCACTTCGACTCTCTTCAGCGGTCTAAGGTCGTATAGATCCTGGCGGCGATCCACCAGCGGCCGCACGGAAGCGATTTCGCGCTGCTCACTCAGACTCGACAAATCCAGATCGCCAATCACCACCGTTTCCGCGTTGGGCTCCGCTTCGGACTGCACTGCGCTGACTGGAAAAGAAAAGTCGCTGGGTGTCAGAATGGCCGATTGCCCATAATTCAACAAATACGATTTCACGTTGGGCAAATTGCCGACATTGCCGGCGATCACTGCGTAGACATAGTTTTCGACCGCCCGAGCCTGGGCCGAGTAACGCACCCGAAAGTAGGCTTTTTTCTCGTCCGTACTAAAAGGCACAAAGAGCACTTCCGCGCCCGCCAAAGTCAGGAGCCGCGATAATTCCGGAAATTCAACATCATAGCAAATCTGAATGGCAATCCGGCCCAGCGGCGTGTCAAACAAGCGGATGGAATCGCCCGGCACAATGCCCCATAAACGACGCTCGGATGGCGTGATATGCAACTTGTCCTGGGTGTAAACATTGCCGGCCGGCGAGAATAAATGAGCCGTATTATAAATCAGTCCGTCACGCAAGACTGGATGCGAGCCGGCGATGATGTACAGGTGATGCCGCCGGGCCCGCTCCGTAAACAATTCAATGTAGCGATCAGTCATATCCGCGAGGGCCTGGATGGCCTCCTTGTCGCTCAGATCCGGGGGCAGTGTGCTGAACAATTGAGCCGTGAACAGCTCCGGAAAAATCAAAAAATGGCACAAGTAGGTATCAGCGCTGTTTACAAAAAAGTCTACATTCTGAACAAATTCATCCCAGGTTGTAATACGGCGCATGTAAAACTGGGCCACACACACCCGCATGCGCCGAAATGGTCGCTGCACTGGCGAGGCCGCGATTCGGCGCTTACGCGGATTGAAACGCGGATTGGGCATTTCTAGCAGGGTGGCATAATGCAGGCTGGCCGCATCGCTGTTGTGATCAAAGATGATCCGTTTGACCTGGTAACCGGCCTTCAAATGGGCATTCAATGCCATATCGTTGATTGCGCCTGCTACTACGCGTTCGACATATTCCTCTGGTGTTAATTTGCCGGCATGTTGTTGATACCCGGGCAGTCGACCATGCGCCACCATCCGGCGTAGATTGTATCGCTGTAGAATCCGACGCCGTTCGCGGTACAGAAGAGCAGCAACACCCTGGCCTCGAAACGCTGGGTGCACGGCGATGTCAGCGCCATACAGAGTGTCCGCAGAGGGGTCATGGGTTTTGAAGGTAGCGTCGCCGGTGACTTCGGACCAGGTTAAATACGGCAGATCATCATCCAGCTGCACGAGTATGGAACAGGCGTAGCCCAGCACCTGTCCTTCATGCTCAACCAGAAATTGACCCTCCTGGAAGGCTGCTAATTGCAGAGTAAACACCCGCTCGGGCCAGGCCGGTTCCGATGTGTAGTCCGCGTAGGCCGCTGCCTGGCACTGCATCAGGGCCGGTATGTCTGCTGCGGTCCAGTTGCGAACCTTGTATTTCTTGCGAGCCGGCATAATACTATACCCCGGTAATCCAGGCCGCCAGGTGCGATAGCTTTTTTCGGGTGAATAAGACATTTGATTTGAACAATACAGCGGCAGTGCCTTTCGCCCGACAGGTCCCTCATCCCGGTCATTCATTTGCCACTGGCAATACAAACCACCAGGCTTGACTGTTCCTGACGGCCCAAGCCCTTCCCATGCGACAGTCCGTTTGTTAATCAAAGAGTTCCCCAATAATAGCATACCACAGGGGTGGGACAAGGATTCGTATTTTTCGAAATTTTTCCAGTACCAAAAAAAACTTGACAAAATACTTACCTTATGATAAGTGTCCGACAGGAGCCGAACACGTCGTTCAGCTGGCCCCTGCTAAAAACAGGCAGGGAAGATTCCCTGACCACCGGACCACCCACCCTCACAATCGGGGGTTAAGCTCCAGGCTCGGAATCTGATCGATTCAAGTCGGCAAACCGATTACGACATTGTTTCGGGCCCGGGCAGCAAAAAATGCCTGCCGGGAACTGTTGCACAGAATAATAGCATATCGGCCGATACTGATAGCACCCATGGCTGTCATTGATATCATTCCCGGTGTAAAAATCTATCAACATGAAGACTACTCGGTGCTCTTTGGTTGCCCGCCCGAGATCATCAAGCATCTGATGCTGCGCCAGATTCCATTCCCGGATTTGATTATTATCCCGGACAAACTGCATCACGCTGGCACCCTGCAAAACAGTACAGAGTTCCCGTTGTACTACTTTTTGTTTATTATGGGGAACTTCCAAAAAGGCCGCAAACTGAATATCGGTGGCAAGAAAAATCAGGTGCGCAATAACCGTAAATTATTGCAGCTATCCCTGCTCGGCCCCAGTGTTAAAGAATACAATCAAATTGGAGCCAGTCGTTACTATCGCGGCCTTTATAAGGAATCCCGTCACCTGGCGATCAAGGATGCAACCGGACAGGAGATCTCAATCGACGGATTTGTTGAATTCAGTTTTTTCAAGGACAGCGAACTCAATCTAACACTGAATGAACGAGACTGTTGTGTAAAACACCTGGATCATAATGTCTACGAAGTGAATGGTGCTCGAATCGACATAAACTTTACGGAAATCCAGCCGCTGGCTTACGACCTGAAAGCCTCGTACACACCGCAGTTTCCGGCCCGCTTTGGAGTGGATGTGCTTGGCGGTGGCTCCGGCTTTACCCCTGGCAAGCCCTGCTCTGCTTTGTTATTAAACTATAATTCGGATTATATGCTGATCGACTGCCCGCCTTATCTGGTGGCAGCCTTGAATGCGCGCGGCATTGCCTGTCAACAGGTGAAATCCATCTTTCTCTCGCACATTCACGATGACCACTGCAACATGTTTCCGCTGTTGCAGTTCAATCAGAAAATTCAATTCCTGGGGACCCGCGAAATCTTCTGGATGGCGCTCTATAAACTGGCGCTCCAAACGGATCTGAGTATGGATGATCTCTACTCTTTTTTTGATTTCGTCGAACTGATGCCCTACCAGGAAAATGATTACTACGGTATGCAGATCATCCCCCATTATACCGTGCATTCGATTCCGACAGTTGGCGCAACTTTCCGGATGCGTTCCAGCGGCAAGGAGCACAGCGTTGTATTTGTGGGAGACAACAAATCCCTGGATGACATCCGCCAGATGCAAACGGATGGCATTGTATCCGCTGAAAAGCTGGAGCAGATTCAGAATCTGTACCATGAGCCATATGATCTCCTGTTTCCGGACGGAGGCAAGGGCATTCTGCACGGCGACCCCAAGGATTCGATTGAATCCAGCGCTGAGAAGGTCGTCTTTATGCACCTGGAAAACCTGCCGCCGGAATTTGATGCAACCTTTTCCCTGGCCCGGGCCGGCAAGCGTTACGGCGTGATTGAAGATCAGTACGACTCGAGTCAGGCCATGACAGTTAAAACAATCCAGATTTTACAGAACCATTTTCCAGGCATTTCCGACCGCTGGACCGCAGCTATGATGAGCGAAATCCGGCTGCAAAATTACAATTCGGGTGATGTCATTATGAAGCAGGGCGAAGAAAACAAGGGCGTTATTTTCATCATCCTGACCGGGCAATGCAGTGTCATGTTTCATGACGGGCAGCACTTGCGCGAACTGGCTGTTAAAGAAGCCGGCGAAATTGTGGGTGAAATGGCAGCTGTAAATCAGCAGAGTGAACGCAGCGCTTCCATTGTCGCCCAAACGCCGGTTACTCTGTGTGCCATGAACGAGCGCACCTGGTATAATTTCTTGATTGCCGAGGATCGTATCCAGCCGACTCAGCAGATGTGGCAGATCCGTTCCGAACTTGAAAAGCATGAACCATTCAGCAGCTTTGCTGATTTCGTGAATGACAAAATTGCACGGGTGGCCCGCCGGCGGGAGGTACACCCTGGTGAGATTATCATCCGTCAGGGGGGACATGACAGCCAGTTCTACATCATCGTCGAAGGCAATTTCAAGGTCGAACATGGATCCATACTCGTTAAAGAGCTGGTTGCCGGCGATTTGTTCGGCGAGCATGCTAGTCTGACCCATCGCATTCGCAACTCGACGATCAGCGCCACCAGTCCAGGAATTATTCTTGAGATTCACCACGATGATATAGAAAAAATAGTTTCAACGACTCCAGTGTTTAATTTCTATATCCAGGAATTAATGCGCAAACGCGAGCTCGAACTGGCGCGGCTTTAGGCGTCGTACTGGATAAAAATGAGCCGCCGCAATGATGCATGGGTCCTTGTCACCAGGGGCCAGGCGGCGTGTATCCAGACAATCATTTCATAAGTGTATGTGACTATCTAGCGGCAATTCAACCTGGATCCGATATCTGCCGGCTTCCAGCAGCTCAAACACTTGACCGCCCAGCTCTTTGATTCTGTTTTGGATGTTGCTGTGGCCATGCCCGGATGGCCTGGTTTTACTGTCATAACTGGAATCAGCTTCCAGGACTAATTGGAGCCTGTGCGCTACTATTTTGGCCGTCCAGTTGCTTTGGCCCGCGCCATATTTCAAATCATTGGTTATGATTTCCTTGATTACAGTAGAAAGCTCCTCTCTGGAATTGGACCGTCTGGCAACAAATTCTTCGAGCGTATCCTGAAAGTCGCTCAGGTCGCCCTGATTCAATCGCACTTCCCGGCCCGCGTCAGTATAACGCCGAACAATGCTCATTGTCTGACCAAAACCAAAGTCTGTTATCATAGTGTCCGTGTCGGCCAATATGGACAATCGACTCCGCAAAGCCGTTTGAATATGGGCCAATTGCGAAACAAATGAATTGCTCTTTGCCTGGCGGGCCTTTAGCAACAAGTCTGTAATATTAGATCCCAGGTGATCATGGATGTCGGCGTGCATCCGCTCCCGGGCCTGCACAATCGCTAGTTGTTGCTCTACCCGGTGGCGTTCCTCACGCTCCGCAAGCAGCCTGGCCTGTGATTCCTTGAGGGCGCTAACATCGCTCAATACCAGCTGAGCAGTTTTTTGACGCTGGAAATAAAAGGGAGTGATATGTACCAGAAAGCAGCGTACCAGTTTCCATTTGTGATCTCGAAGCTGGATTTCCCGTCCTTGCTGCGGTAGATCTGAACGGATGACTTGTGCGCACCAATCATGAATACGATCCGACTCGGAGCCGAAAACATTGCCCAGCTTGCCAGATTGGTTTGCTCCTCCCGGAGAGGAAAACAAACTACGGGCAGTATTGCTTTGGTACAGAATCTGGTCGTCTCGAATCACAAACACTGCATACGGCATCGACTGGACGAAGGATTCATATAAACGCGATTCGCGCTGGGTACGCACAAAGCGATTCGAAAGGGCCAGATCCATACTGATGATGACGGCAAAGATGCCATTGTAGACCGGAAAGTTGGTCCCGCTGACGCCGAACAAGAAAATCAGCGTACTCTGGATCCCGACCCCGATTGCGAGCGCTATCACCAGCAGCAGGATGTTGCCGGCATTTGTCAGGACCAACACAGACCAGAGTCGGCGCAGGGTGGACCAGCGCGACCCGCCCGGTTCGGGTCCGGATGCCGGCCGGCTTTGATGCCAACTACGCCGGATTTGCGCATACAAAAGCGGAATCGTAATCAAGGCCAAAAGCAGCTCACTACCTGTGAAAACAAAAAATATATATTCCTCGCAAAATTGCAAGGGGGCTAGCGCCATCAAGGGAATCGAGGCGAGCCACAGGCTGATAATCCAGCGCACAACGCGATGAATTGCGGCAAACAAAAAATGATAGATAAAGGCAGCCACAGAGGACGCCGCAATCAGCAAGGTACTATAATACAGCCGCAGCAAGATTTCCGGCGTGAATTCAAAAATTTCGGTCACGAGGTTCGTTTCGACCAGGAAGGACACCCCCCAGAAGATCACAAACAGGCTATAAAACAACAGGGCATAGTCGCTCCGAAAACGCCAATAAACGATGAAATAATAGGCGCCCGAAAGCAAACACAGCGCAATCAGGATGGTTTCATACGCTTCCGAGCGCCTGGAGAGCATCGCTTCCAGGGGACCAATAGCGGCTGTAGCGATTTCCAGGCGCAAGAGAGACGAGGTCGGGTCGCCGGTAATCTCAAAAACCAACTGATTGTTGGTCGCATGCAGCAATGCCGGTTCAATTGGCAACAGTAGATGACGCACATTGGTCCAGCGTTCTTCGGCCGCATAGTGCGATTGGTAGGTGCCGATTGCATGCTGATTGAGCAGCACCCGCCAGTGATTGCCAATCTCGGGTATATACAAAGCCATGGTGTTTTGGGGCACAACGGGACCAGGCCAATCAAAGCGGGTCACCAGAGAAAAGCTCTGGTCCGGATATGCGCGCCAACTGCCTGGCATGCGTCTCGGCACATCCTGGATATTCAAATCAACCACCAGATCCTTGATTGCATACAGCGGCCGCACAGGCAATGCAAACCGGCCGGACTGGTCGCCGTCTCGATTCCGGACGGCTTTCGCTGGCCCAGCCGCTTCTGCCTGACCGGGCCGCTCTGTGGATTGCTGTTTCGTAATCAGAGTAAAATTGTTTTGTCCAATCTGGACCGTATGATGCTTCAAGGGCGGCCGATTGCAAGTTACAATGAAAAGTGTGGCGAACACGGCCGCAGCCAAACGGGCCGTATGAACCACTCCGGTAGACAGTTGATCCGTCATCGGCACGTTGCAATAAGCCCCGTATTGCCAGGCGAAACTTTCCTGCTGGCGGACCTGCACTGGCATCGCTACAGCCGTCCGTTTTTCAAATCGAGACTTAGCAATTCTATCCGGCTGTTGACGTTCAATTTTTTAAATATATTTTTCAAATGGGTTTTCACCGTATTGACGCTAATACCCATTAAATCGGCAATTTTACGGGTGCTACATCCGGATACTACCTCATTGAGTATTTGGCGCTCCCGGTGAGTCAGGCACTCCTTATGATGATGCTTTTTCTGAAAACAGGCAATCACGCGAAAGGCGATCGTCGGACTCATTTCGGCCCCGCCTTGCATGATTGTTCGTATTAGCCGCTCCACCGAATCCAGTTCCGATTTGAGCACATATCCCAGGGCCCCATTCTTCAAAGCCTCGAAAATTTTTTCTTCATCCAGCACATTACTGAGTACCATGCATTTAATATCCGGATGTTGCTGGTTGAGCAAGCCGATCAACTCCAGACCGGACATGCCGGGCAACACAAGATCGGCTATCAGTAAATCCAGACTTTCCTTGCCCGGGTCATGCCACAGACTTTCGGCGTTAGGCCAACAACGCACTTGCGCTACCTCAGGCATGCTGGCAAGTCGCTCAGCCATGTGTAAGCGATAGGGAGCATCATCTTCCAAAATGCCGATTTCCCAGCCACTGTGTATTTTTGACCCACTCATCTATCGTCTGCCCTCTGCATGATTCTTTGCAAAAAACCGGCGCAAAACAAGGCATCATTCGACAGCCTCCGCACTGTTTTATCATTTTGCCGGCTTTTAATAACTAATTGGTTTAAACACTTTTTACACGCAATACTAAAACCCCCGGGCCTGCATCGCATAAAAATCACCCTTTCGGGGGATTGACGCCAAGGCTGCATAGATTTCACGCGCCTCCAGGCTATTAAAAATCACCCTCTCGGGTGATTTACAAAAATTTAAAAATCATGTAAATACACTACTAATTAAAGCTAATAAACTTTTTTAAAAAGTGAGGGAAAAATGAAACAAAAACAAGGCAAGAGGCTTGTATCAACTTTGTTGATTAGTCTTTTTATTACGGCCTGCGTATCGCAAACGTACGTCAAGCAAGAACAATACTTTCCAACAATCGAATCCGGCAAAACGACCAAGTCGGAAGTTTTGGCAGGTATGGGTCGATCGCCCAATGGGAATTCATCAGCCAATGGCAATCAAACGCTTTCCTGGACTGAATGCAATAACACCCCTTTTTGGTACGTGCCGTTTGTGGGCTGGATATTCTATATCATCGAAGGGGTTAAGTGCCATTCCTTCAGTGTGAGTTTTGATAAAAACGGCGTTGTCACTTCGACAGTGTCCGGCAGTTCGTCTTCGCACGGATATTGATCCTGAAAGGAGATGTGTGCAATGATCACTCTTGCTATCATTGCACAGCTGCTTCTGTTTATTGTATTGAGTTTAACCAGGGCGACGGTCGCGAACTATCGGCATGCCGTAATCGGCTGTTGCGGTCAAAGTCCTGGTTTAGCGTCCATACCGTAAGATTCCATAATTGAAAAATGCAAAAGGAGAAAAAATGTTTGATTTAGTCAGAAAAAACAGAGAACGAGTCTGGTTTAAGGTACTCATAGTGCTTGTACTTTTACCAGTTATGATATTTGGCGCTGCTGCTTGCGGTTCCGAGCCCGATACGAGCGCGTACGACGATTGGTGGCTGTGGTACTGGTTATTATCCGTAATAAGCCGAAATTCGTACAGCACAAGCTCTAACTCCTGTACAACGAATGTAAGTGGCTGCATTTCGTACTACTATTCGTGTTCGGCGTCATCAAGCTGTTATTCGTCTTACACATCATGTGTGAATTCCGGCACTTGTCGTTCTGTTAGCGAAGGGACAGTATCTGAAACGGACGCTGTGGAGCTGACAGCAGAACAACAGAAAATGGTCGACGACTATGTGGATCCATTGCGTACACCAAAGATTAAGTAAAACAGTATAGTATGTTGCTTAAGTTTTGAGATGTGATTTCGCGGCACATTGCAATGTTCTTAATGCAATGTGCCACTAATGTCCGATGCATAATAATCGAATCAGAAGGAACAAATGCTTTACGCCAGCATCGATTCCCCATTCTCCAGGAGCACGATTTGATCAAGTCCTGCTGAAAATGACCTGTTTAGGCTATTTACAGATTTACGGCTCCCGCAATTTGTCAATAATTAGATTTACTTAATAAAAGTATTTTTTGACAAATTCGACCCTTTTTTGCACCATGGGCACGAGCAGTAAAAGGGCCGGGGAATGAAACAAAACACAGCATTGCATGCCGCTTTGATTGACGACGATTTGCAGTTTTGCACTTACTTTCAAAAGGAACTCCAGTCAGCACTACCTGAAGCAAACCTGACTATTTGGAATGATACAGGCAAACCGAAATTGCCTGAGTTTGTACAGAATCTGGATCTGATCTTTGTTGATATTCATTTAGCCGATTGCTGCGGCATGGAAATTCTCTATGAAATCAGGCTGCACTTGTCGAAACTGCCGGTAGTCATGCTGACGAATGTATGCAGTGAAGAAGTCATTCTACGATCCATACAGCTGGGCGCAAGCGGCTATATCTTTAAACCAGAGCTGCAAAGCATGCAAAATGCTCTGATTGATGTGATGAACGGCGGTGCGGTTCTTTCACCTGGCGTCGCCCATAAAATATTGTATTCGATTCGGGATCAGCAAGGTACGACAAAGCATTCGAACCTGAACGCGAAATTGACCAGCCGCGAGATTCAGATTCTGGAACAGTACACTACCGGTCGCAGCAAAATTCAAATTGCCGATGTGCTCAAAATCAGCGAAGAAACAGTCCGCAGTCATGTAAAGAATATTTACAAAAAACTTGAGGTAAACAATAAGCTGGCCTTGCTACGCCTCTGTCAGGAACAAGGACTGCTTTCAGCATCGTGATCAGACATGGCATGGCTGTATCGCGCCTGTTTTGGCCGTCGCTTAATGAAACCAACCGCAGGGTATTGGAGCAGCGGTTGGGGGGCCTGCGCTACATATGCCTCATTGGGGCCATCTTTATCAGCATTCTTTTATTTATCGAATGGCGCCAGGATCATTTCACAAACGCGGTGTTGCGCATCATCCAGATTGGCAGTTGCGTTTCCACATTTTTAATCGCCCGTTTGCAATCTTTTCAAAGAAGACAACTGTTCTCCAATGTGGCATTAGGGCTTTTCGCACTGGCCGAAATTGAATCGCATTTTCACGGCGCAGTAGCCTGGTATTATGCTATTACCTGGATGGGCTTACCGGTAGCGCTTTACTTGAGCAGTCTAACACAGATGCTCAGGCCAGGCAGCTTTATTACCTTCTGGCTGGCAATAGTATCTTATTATCTTTTACGAATATCCGGTGCGAATCTGCCAGTCGGTTTTGCATTGCGCCGGATGATTCTGGCTTATGCCTCGCTCCTCAGCCTGTTTTTAGCTTGTGGCTTACAATTCTATATGTATCACTTGAACGCCAAACTGATCTATAGCAATTTACGGGCCGAATTGTTCAATAAACGAGTTTTAAAAAGTAGTCGCCGAGCCCTGGCAGCGGAGAGTCAGCAGGCTGCCCTTGTCAGTGATCTGCAGATGGAACGCGAACGAAATCTGATTTTTGCGGATTTGCATGATGATATCGGGGCACCCCTGGGAGAGTTAATGGTCCTTTGTCGTCGGCTGGCAGGGACAGGCAGTGGCCAGACTGCATTGATCGAACGAATCGAAAAGGCGGCTACTTCTATTCAACAGCAATTACGCAATAATGTAAATGAAAAAGCCAATCTGGGCGCTTTGCAATCCGACTTTGTTTTTTATCTGCAAGGTATGTTAATTCAGCGTTACACGAATCTGGGTCGACAGATTTTTTTCCATACAGATGCCACTATTACAACAGAACTGGCAGAACGTCTGCCCCGCAAACATAAACCGATATTGCTCGCGGCCATCAAGGAAATTGCGACTAACGACATTAAATATGGCATCGGAGCCACTCAGTGGTCGTTACTGCAGCAAGGCGAGCAATTGATGATTACACTCCAATCACCAAGCTCATATCATCGGAATAGCAATAAAATTAAAGGAGTTGGTCGACAGACCATCCGCGAGCGACTCGATCGGATTGGAGGGACTTATCAGGAGCGCCTGGATAAGGACCAATTTGAGGCCACTCTGACAGTACCCCTGCAAGCGATTCCTGCCCAAGCCGCTAGTATCAGGTTGAACACTCCGGTTTGATCTAGTTGAACCCATTCATCTGCGCTGCACACGGAGAAACTGCACCAGAAGTCGGGCAGGTAAAGCTCCCTATTAGCGGCGCGCCAATCTTTGTTCCGATCTTTGCTCTAGTCTGATCAGTCGCCTTTCCAGATTTGCCAGGCGATCCAGCCGAGTTTGCAATCATTCGTTTTCGGCGCGGAGGGCCGCAGTATTCAAACAACCATCTTCCGAACCAAACCAGGATGGCCTGGAGAGCTCAAATCGGGAAAGTAAATACACCCCTGATTTTATCATACCACAAGGGTGTGACAAGAAATCCAATTTTTCGAAAATCATCGGATTTCTAAAAAACCTTGACAAATTACTTGTCTTATGATAAGCGTGCATGAATTGGCTCAGCGATGCGTTCCAGGCCGACCTTTCAGTGAACAGGTATTTAGTTTGCCCTCCTCCAGTGTCCAGCCCAACCCTCGCATTCGGGGGTTTAGTTCTGCCCGGATGTCTGCCCGGATTCAGTGCCGCTATCCAGGTCGATCGATATGCGCACGCACCAGCCAGTTGTTCAGGATTATAACTTGTCGATCGGGATGGATATGGTCACGCAGGTGCCACTTTCGGCTGTTGAGACAAAAGATATCTGAAATCCGAGCGCATCGGCAATCAACCGGGCGCTATACGTACCGAGGCCGGTGCCCCCTTGCTTCTGGCTTGGAGCGATGGTATTGAAAAGCAAAGGCCGGATTTCAACCGGTATAACGCCCACATTATGAAAATGTATTTGCAGCCCTGCTGCAGATTGCTCTGCCTGAATGGTCACCTGGCTGCGGGCCGGTGCAGCTTCCACTGCATTTTTAATAATATTGGACAGCAACCGATACAGCAGTATTCGGTCCGTTGTAATGCTGCTAGCGGCTACATTTAGCTGTTTTTCAATTACAATCGACTGTTCTACAGTGGCTGCCGTCAAAGACATCTCGATTTCCTCAACAATTTCGGTTATGGAAACGGGCTCCTTATGCAAAGCATACTGACCGGACTCAATTTTGTATAAATCCAGCGAACGACTGATTTGATCCAGCATAGTCTCACCGCTTTTTTGAATGATTTGCAGATACTCTTTTTGATCATCATCCAGGTTGGCCCCCTCTAAAATCAGGTCCGGCAGATTGATGACAGCATTTAGAGGAGTTTTGAGATCATGTTTCATCAAATTTTCAATGCGGCTTTTAAACTCTTGTAAGCATTTTTGCTCGGTGATATTCTCTTTAACGGCAAAAAATCCGGATACCTGCCGGCCGGCTGTCAAAATCGGACTAATCACAGCATACTCCCAATAGAGTTCTCCATTTTTCTTTTTATTCAGGATTTCCCCCTTCCAGGGGTTGCCGGCCAAAAGTTCCTGCCACATATCCTGGTACATCGAACGGGGATGCTGTCCGGATTTCAGGATGCGATGATTTTGGCCAATGAGCTCGGCAATTGTGTAGCCGCTGCTTTGGGCGAAAGCTTCATTGGCTGTTGTTATCCTGCCGTCCACATCAGAAATCGAAATGGCCTGGGGGTTTTGATCAATGGCCAGTCTTAGTTTGGCTGTCTCCTGATTGACCTGATCCAGAGCGCGCGAATACTGCAGCAATATATAACCGGTGATCATCACCATCCAGATAATCAACATAAAGGCAATTGATATCTGCTGGACCAGATCTCCCTCCAATAGGGTATCCAGATCCGGACCCAGCCAGGTCCCAACGGCTCTAAAGAGGGATACAGCGGCGGCAGTAAAAAAAATAAACGCCAACACCCGATAGATACCCTGCCAGGCCTGTCTGACCAGAAACAGTCCCGGGTAAAACCACAGAAACGCAAAAATCAGGGCAAACAATGCAATCCGCTCCCGGGTAGATGCAAAGGGCGCCAAAATATTAAAAATAATTATGGCGCCGATTTCCATACCAATCAGGATCCTGCCTGGCGGCTTCGTAAAAAAGCGACCGATGCTGATGGTGATAAATATCGGTGCCGACAACAGCATTGTATTACCCGCATGAATCGTCACAAAGGGCGGAACAACCTTCACAAGCGCAAAAAGCAGGGTCGAAACTGTAATCAGCGCCACTGCGAGGAGCCAATAGCGAGCTCCCAAATGAGTGCGTGAATGAACCCAATAAATATAGATAGAAAGCGCGAGGGCCGGAATCGAAATAATCGATACGCTGATGAATAAAGTCTTAATGTCCATCAGCGACTATTCATGACCCGCCTGGGCGGCTTTACGGCTGCCCAGCACGGCGTACAATACCGGTATAAAGCCCAGCGTGATCACTGTACTGAACATCAATCCCCAGGCCATTGTCAGAACCATAGGCCGGATGTCCGGCAGATCGCCGCCGATTCCATAGCAGGTGGGCAGAAGGCCGGCAAAGGTGGTCAAGGTTGTTAAAATCACCGGGCGAAAGCGTTCCTTGACTCCGGCAGCAATGACCGCACTAGAAAAGCCTTCCACAGCGATTTTGCGGTTTAAATGCGAGATCATCACAATTGTATCATTCACAACCACACCAATCAACCCTAGCAGCCCGATCAGAGATACAATGGTAACCGGCATACCGTGAATCAGCAGGGTTAAAAATACTCCGCCGATCGCAAAGGGCACTATCGACATGATTAGAAAGGGCTGCCGGTAGGAATCAAACAGCACGACCAAAAGAAAATAGATTCCGAGCATGGCCACGATCAGCGCGTAGGCCAATCCGCGCAGGCTGACCATCTCTTCCTCGGCCTGACCGCCCATTTTGAGCCGCAGACCAGGGGTTTTGTCTGCCAGCGGCTGAAAGCGCTCACTGATTTGGGCATTCACTTTGCCAGGGGTGGTCACAGCTTGATCCACATTAGCCGTGATCGTGATTGACCGCTTGCCGTCCATGTGCCGCAGCATAGCCAGACCGGGCCGGGCCTCCGTGCGGGCAACATAGGATAAGGGTATCAGCGCACCCTGGTTGTTGGCAATGGGCAGCTGCAAGACCCCTTCAGCCCGGAATTGATGCGGATTTTGCAAGCGAATACGATAATCGATCTCTTCACCCTGCCGGCGGACTGCAGTGACCACTGTACCGTCAAAGGCAGTCCGCACTGTTTGGGCCACATCCCGCGCCGTGATTCCGACCTGAGCCAGGCGTTTATAATCAAGTTTTAGACGCAGCTCTTCTTTACCTGGCACCCGGCTGCTCTCGACCAGACTGACTCCGGCAATTGAGTTGAGTAATTGCATGGTTTCTTTTTCCATCTGCAGCAGCTGCTCATCATCATTGGAAATATAGCTGACCTGGACCGCCTTGCCCGCATCCAGTCCGCCGCCCAACTGTACCAGTTCCAGCCTTTGAAAGCGCCCGTCCTGATTCATACCTTCCAGACCCTGGCGCACTGTTTGCATCATCGATTCGGAAGTCCTGTCACGCTGACCAGCCGGAATCAGATACACAGTAATAACGGCCCAGTTGCTGTATTGACCGGCACCACCAACAATTCCGGCGTCCGTATCATGATGACCAACTTGAGTCGAATAACTCTGCAGGTATTGCGGCGGAATGCTTTTTTCTATCATTGTTTCCAGCTCAGGCAGCATCGCCGTTGTGGACTCCAGGGAGTTTCCCTGGGGGGCTTCGACAATCACGGCAAAGAAATCCGGATCCATGTTTTCATCCAGAACGAAACGCAGCAAAGATGCACTAACAGCAATACTGATAACCAGGCCCGCCAGAAAGGCAATCAGTACGCGCCACTTGTACTGCAAAAACAGCAGAATCGAATATTCGTAAAACTCCTTAACTTTTTCCAGCCAGCGGATCCGACGGGGTATTTCCGGCGGAATATCAATATGCTGCACATGACTGGGTAGAAACAAAATTGATTCTATCCAGGAAAAAATCAGCACCAACGACAACACAACCGGGATTGCGCCCAAAAACTTGCCAAAGATACCGCCGATAAACATGATCGGAGCAAAAGCGAGAATAGTAGTGATGATCGCGGCTGTAACCGGCAGCATCATTTCGCGCACACCCTTGCGTACGGCTTCGTGCGCTTCCATACCGCTCTGCTTGAGTGAATGAATTTTCTCGGCAATGACTATCGCATCATCGACCACAATACCCAGAACCAAAATCATGGTAACCAGCGTAATTTGATTCAGGGAAATACCGGTGATGCTGAATACGATTAACGCCCCGAATATGGAAAAAGGAATTCCGAACGCCGCCCAAAATGCGCTGCGCACATCCAGAAATACATACAACACAAACAGCACCAGGGCAAAACCGAAGAGCCCGTTCTGGATCACCATATCGAGCATAATGCGCGTATAGACAGCAAAATCAAAAACGATATCAGCCTTGACTCCCCCGGGCAGACCCTGCTGAAACTGTTCCAGACTGGAACGCAGGTCGTCCGATAGATCAATCACATCGGCGTTCGGCTGCTGGGTTACCACCAGGGCGATAGACGGCTGGCCGCGGGTACGATAGAGCACATTCGCTTCGGCAAAACCAGACTGGACCCTGGCCACGTCCTTGATCCGCAGATTATTGCCGCCGAAATTCGATCGGATAATTACTTCACCGACATCCTGGAGTTTTTCGTATTCCGCCAGAGTCACAATTTTCTTTTCGGAAACAAAAGACTCAATTGTGCCGCCAGTCAAGCGGACATTGCGGGCCTGGACGGCGCTCATCATTTCGGCAAAGGAAATCCGGTTTTCTTTCATACGGTCAATGCTGACATCTATCTGCACCTCACGCTTGCGGTAGCCAACCTTCGAGACTCCGCCTACGCCGCTGCTTTCGAGAAACAGATCCTCGAGATCGCGGGCCAGTTTACGCAATTCTTCCTCTGGTACATCGCCGTGCAGGGCGACTTCCATAACCGGCATATTCGTGGTGCGAATCTCCTCCACGATGGGCTTTTGGGTCACGCTGTCAGGCAGGTCAGCCACGCGGGCCACAGCATCGCGAATATTGGTTTTGGTCAATTCCGGATCCCGGTCATCAGAGTCTAAAGTCAGAAATATGATCGAAAGATTCTCCATGGACATGCTATCCATATCCTTGATGTTTTCGACTTCCAGCAGCTGATCCTCAATTTTGCTCGTAACATTGATTTCTACATCTTCGGGACTGGCTCCGGGATAAACAGTTGTGACCTTCATAAACCCCAGGCTTAAAGGCGGATGGAGCTGGCGGTCGAGGGTCAAGGAAGACAAGATGCCGGCCACAAAGATGAGCACGAATACCATATTGGCTACGCGGCCGTGTTTGAGAAAGTAGCGAGTCAGTTTTAGCATGCCATGCGCAATTTATCACAGCCTGGACAGACAGTCAACCAGGCTTTGGATCAAAACTCACTGCAATACAATCAAGGCGGTTAGACCAGCCAGGAATCGGCAGACAGACCGGTGCCCACTTTCCAGTTCCGAGAGCAGCAGTAGCGGTACTACCTATAACAGATTACCTTGTACGTATGCACAGTATTTGCATTGGTGACTATGTTTTCATCCTGCACAAGAATCAGAATATCTGCATTTTTTGACTGGAAGTGCGCCCAAAGGAATGCTCAACTCCAAAAATATGGAGGTCCTCCAGTGAGCTCGCCAGGCCATCCACTGACAGGATTCGTTGTAGTAAATAAACGGCTTGCTGTTACCGGTGTGTCGATTTTGATTTCCTCTGACCGGCATTCGCCGAAACATATCGGAAACCGCTGGTTTTTACACCTTTTTTTTCAGATTCTGGAGAATCAGGCAAGAATAAAAAAGTTCAGGTATTGCATCATGGCCAGGTTCAGGATAGACTCAGCTTTGCTACAGTATGCACTACAATACAACTAATTTTGAACCACAGGAAACAATGATGAACAGAGTTACATTAGGGACACAAGGACCGGATGTGCCGGCTATCGGACTCGGCTGCATGGGTATGTCGGATTTTTACGGTGCTTCGGATGAGGATCAAAATTTGCGGGTGCTGGATGCGGCCGCCGATATGGGCTGTACGTTCTGGGACACCTCTGATATGTACGGTCCCTTTACGAACGAACTGTTGCTAGCCAAGGCGCTCAAGGGCCGCCGCAATCAAATTCAACTGGCTACAAAATTCGGCGTAGCTCGCGCCGAGGACGGCAGCTGGCTGGGCATTAAGGGCGGTGCGGATTATGTGAAAGCCAGCTGCGACGCTTCGCTCAAGCGCCTGGGCACGGATTATATTGATCTTTATTATCAGCACCGCGTGGATCCCGACACACCAATTGAAGAAACCGTCGGTGCGCTAGCCGAGTTGGTCGAAGCCGGCAAAGTGCGGGCCATAGGTCTGTCCGAGGCCGACGCCGATACCATCAAACGCGCGCATGCTGTGCATCCGATCAGCGCGCTGCAAACCGAATACTCGCTTTGGTCGCGCGAGGTGGAAGACGAAATTCTACCAGTGACTCGCGATCTGGGAATCACCTTTGTGGCCTATAGTCCGCTGGGCCGCGGCTTTTTGTCCGGCGCAATCCGTTCACAGAGTGATTTGGCCCCTGATGACTGGCGACGTGAGAACCCCCGCTTTTCCGAGCAAGCTATCGCCCAAAACAACAAGCTGGCCGACGAAGTCGTTAAGATCGCGCAGGGACTGAAGGCAACTCCGGCCCAAATCGCACTAGCCTGGTTGCTCTCGCGCGAAGTCTGTATGATCCCCGGCACCCGCAAAATTGAACGCTTGCAGGAAAACTGGGCGGCGCAAGATGTTAGCCTGAACAGCGAGATTCGGGATCGTCTGGATGCAATTATCCAGCTCGGTGTCAGCGGGGAACGCTACTAGTGCGATTATGGAATGTCCAGCAACACATCGGCGGCTACTCTAGCATTCCGAGACCACCCAGGGCCACCCCGCTGATTTGCTTGCGGATGCTGTGCTCAATCAAACTGAGTAATTGTCGGGCTGTTGTTTCATAGTCCAGCCCCCGCGGACGCACATTGGAGATGCAGTTACGCCGCTCATCGGTCAGACCGGGCTGCGGAGCGAAAGTCAAATACAGCCCCATGGAATCCGCCGCACTCAATCCGGGGCGCTCACCAATCAGCATGATCGCAATTTTGGCCTTTAAGAGCGCAGCGATGGAATCACCAAGCGCGACCCGGGCCTGCTGTGCCATAATGAGCGGTGCCAGCTGGTAGCCAGTCAGCCTCGGCAGCAGTGTTTTTAAAAAAGGGATCGCATTAATCTCCAGGGCGGTGGCCGACAAACCATCGGCGAGGATGAAAACCAGATCAAAATTTGCCGGTGCAGTAGCCGCAGCCTGCGTCAATCGGCCCCGGCTCTGTTCATCCAGTTGACGGCCTAAATCAGGCCGGCGTAAATACTCGGCGCGATTTTGGGCCTGGCTATGCACCAGTAGCGAATCGAGTCCCAGAGTCTGCAATTCTGTTACCAGTTGGTCAATATCGAGGCCAGCATAGACGGCGTCACGCGCCAGGGCATGATCGGCTTGAAAACGAAGGTGATGGGCGGTCGGAGTTCCGTGTCCGCTAAACCCCAGCGCAATGCGGGCATCGGTGAAATCTTTCAGGTTGATTGCTGCGGATCCCGATGCGTGCATCGAGGCTGCCCTTGCCGAGGCAGGCGCTGGCGGTTTCTCTTCCGGTGTTGTGCTCATAGCTGTCACAGGATCTGATCCGCACATTGAACGAGTCAGGCCTGCTCCCCTTTATCGAAACCATTTTCGCATGCGAGTACCAATCAATAACTTTCCAGCCCTTACCGGGCAAAAGGATGTAATTCAGGACGCAGTCTCTCGTGATTTGCGCGTCCAGATAAAGACCAACACCAATGCCGCAATTCCGAACAACATGCATTTCAGTCCCCAATGCAGGCTTGTGAATCCAATGCTAAAACCAAAAACAGCCAGAATGACAATGGTGGCCATCCATTTCGCGCGCGGTCGAATGACCCGATTTGCTTCCCAATCCTGAATGGCCGGTCCAAAAGCCGGCATCCGTAGCAACCACTGATGCAAGCGGGGCGAGCTTTTGGAAAACAGCCAGGCTGCCAGAATCAAAAAAGGGGTGGTCGGCAAGACGGGTAGAAATGCCCCTAGTAGAGCCAGACCGAGGCAAATCCAGCCGGACAGCCACAGCACAGGCCGGGTCGCAGCTCCAATCATTTTTACCTGCCCCTCAATTGCCGCCTGGCCAGCTGTATGACAATCCAGTGAAACCAGAACGCAGCATTCAATTTCCAATAGACAAGGACACCTGATCGCCTTGCCTGAACCATGCGCCTTTTTGTTCTATCCACTTTTGCCTTGGTCGCCTCGCTCGCCATCAATCTACAGGCTTGCTCCTCTGTCGCCTATAGAAGCAGCGATTACGAGGCGCGACAACAACTTTTGCAGACGAATCTGGATCAGATTCCAGCCGATCAGCGCCCGGAAACCACCCGCCAACTGGAGCGCTTCCAATGGCGAGTCGGCATTAATCATGACCTGGTCTGGCAGATCTATAACGCCGAAGACACGCCAGCCGGACGCGACTTTTTGAATGCATTTTTGCAGGATACCGCAGCGCCGCAATATTTCAAGTGGATCAGCCTGCAAAAATTGACTCAAATTGAGCGCGATGCCGGCCGGCAGTCCGAGGCAGTTCGCCTGTGGGAGCGAAATCGCTCCGCATTTCCGGATCATCAAGATGAGGTGGACGAAATAATCGCCATCCTGGAGGCGAAATCCGAAGCAACCAAAATCAAGGACCCGGGCGCGGGGATCAATTCCAGCGCTGCGGAATACAGCCCGGCACCCAGCCAGGATGGTAAATTGCTTTATTTCACGGCCTTCGATCGACCGGGTGGCAAGGGCGGCGAGGATATTTGGGTCAGCGATCTGCAAAAGGGATCAACCACCAACCTGGATGCGATCAATACGCCCAGCTATGAATACATCACCAGTATCTCGGCCGATGGCAACAATATCCTGCTTTTGGGTAACTATACCGACAGCCTGGGCGGCGGTGATTTGTATCTGGCCACCAGGAACAGTCGGGGTTGGCAAAAGCCGCGACACCTGTCCGAACCGATCAATTCGGAGCATTTTGATTGCGACGGTGTGCTGACACCGGACGGCAAAGCGATTTTGTTTACCAGCGATCGACCATCGCCCTATTACCCCTATCACAAGAAAAACCAGGATTTTGGCGGCGATAACTGGGGCAATACGGACATTTACATCGCATTTATAGACAAGGACATGCAAGCCAAACGCATCGTCCATCTGGGTCCAATCATCAATACCCCAGGCGCTGAGCGCACTCCCTGGCTGCATGTCGATGGACGCACCCTGTATTTTGCATCCAACGGGTTTAACGGACTAGGCCGCATGGATATATATAAAACCGAGCGTCTGGATGATTCGTGGCAAAAATGGTCCCGACCAGTCCATACCGGCAAGATCCTGAATGGAATTGGGAATGACTGGGGTCTCAAACTGACTGCCCGCGCCAACCAGGCCTGGGTCGCCGGGCAACTGACTGCCGCAAGCCAGGAAAGTGATTTGTATCTCATCGAACCGTTGCCCATGGCAGCCCGACCCTCGCGAGGGATTGCCGTGATCAAGGGCAAGGTTCTTGATTCCAGCGGCAAGGCGCTACAAGCGGATATTATATGGCGCACAAACCAAAGCGCGCAAAGTGGTCAGCAGCAAAGCAATCCGGCCGACGGCACGTACTACCTGAGTCTGCCGCGCGGTGCCAAATACAACATACATTTTCAAAAGCAGGGTTATCAAGCGCGCGATCTGCAGATTGACCTTGGCAAAACCACCCAATTTAGCGAACAAACCCGACTGGTAACCCTGCAGGCCGATCCGAATCAAAAAGCAAACGACCAATCGGGAGGCAGACGAGCTGGAAACCACGGATTTAACAAATCTCGATGCAAGCAAACTGCAATTGACAATATACTACGACGAAGCCCGCTATGAGCTCAATGCGGACCAGAAGCGCCAACTACGCCTGATAGCGCCCGGTCTGAAGCAAATTCAGGGCTATTGGATCGTAATCCAGGGGCACACCAACAGCAAGGGTAGCGCGGAGTACAACTACGAACTGAGCCGCAAGCGAGCCCAGCTGGTTAAAGAGTATCTGGTTCAACTGGGCGTGCCGTCTGAGTTGATTTCACCTGATTACTACGGTGAAAGTCGGCTGGTGGAGGGCAATTCCCCAGGCGACCAACGCCAGTTGAGTCGCCGGGTGAGAATCCTGTTGCAAAAGAGGTAAGAGCCTTGATTTCCGGCCTTATGCAGCAGATCGCCGCTTGGGCCTATTTTTTGGCATTCAGATTTTTATGGCAAATATTCAGTTTGGGGTGATAGTGCTTGCCTTTGCCCACCACGCAGGCCCGGCAACGGTCAGGATGCGCCACTCCGTTACATTGCGCCACGGTCCGACGCTCATTGCCGGTCGAATGGGCGCTCAATCCCAACGAAATTCCCGACAATAACATGCCGGTTAACAGTAATGAGAAAATCTTTTTATTCATAGCTACTTAGTATAAATGGAGCGAAAAAATGCACAACTTTTTTTTAACAAGCCCCGTTTTGTCACACCCCTGTGATAGTATGTCGTTATGGAAACAGCCAAATCCTTCCACTGGCAGCGTTTTGCCGGTAAATACAATGCCAGCCTGCGCTTGAATCGCAAGGGGCAAATTGAAGTCCTCGCTCATATTGAAAGCGGAAGCGAAATTGATGACCTGTGCGCACATCTAGCAGCCAAATTGAAACAGGAGTGGGATGTGATCCAGGCGCGCCCGCGGATCGATCACGGACCCGACGAGCACCAGTCTCAGAGCTTTCTATTTGACGATCCAGACCAGCCAGCGACACCGTTGTTGCGTCCAGTCCGGGCAACAGCCTTTAAAGACATACCCGTTTTATTGCCCCCGGCAGGATCTATGAACACGGAGCGCAAAGGGGCCTGAGGCAGCCCTAATTGTTTCGCATGTTTTTCTTGATTTTATAAATGTGTTTAAATACAATCGGGTCGACGCGTTCTTCGCCGGGCTTGAGTTCGCGGCCCTTTTGTTCGTCCCAGACCTTCACCTTGTCCTGATCCATAATCAGCAAAGCCAGTCGGTTGAAGAACTTGTAATCTGCTCTAAACTTGCTGAAATGAAACGTGCGGTAAATGGTCTGCCGGCGGTTGTATTCCAGCGTGTAGGTATGCGTATCGATGTTCTTGAATACCTTGGTTTTTTTCTCTTCTTCTGTGGGATCCACATAGTTGGTTTCCAGTTTCTTGTCATCAGTGGGGCCAACCTCGCCATACACACTGAAGGGCAAGCCTTTATCCGGGTTGTAACGCGCGTATTCCACATATTTCCACATGGGCGGCAAGAGATCGTTTGTCGGACGCTGATTGCCGATTACCGAGTTTTGTTTGCGAGCGTTGATGCGCGCATTTTCGAAGAAGTCGGGGTCCTTATAGTCCCATACCAGATTCGGATCAATCGGATTGGGAGACACATGCATGAAGTGAATAATGTTTTTTTCGCGATCATAGTCCCGATGGCGCCAATCGGTAAAAGGGATATAGGTCCTTTCTTTTTCATCTACCGCATTGCTTTCCCAAAAGGTCATCACAAAACCAATCAGGTTCAGCTTGTTGCTAGTCAGATTATCTACATAGAATACGACATCCAGAAATTCACCTGTTCCATTCATGGCAAAACGACGATCATAGGTCATACCGGTGATTTTGAAGCGCGGATCTTCCTGGACCAGCGGCCAATAATCAACCGTTCGAAATTGGCGTTCCGGCTTGGCATTGGGATCGCCAGTGGTGTTGCCGGCGGTAATCTCCTGGCTCAAGAGCACGCCACCCGAGACAATCAGGCATAAACTCGTCGCAGCTATCAGGATACCGACTCGAATTTTAGTATGATTCCGTTTCATAAATACAACCTGTACGATTATCGTAATATCAAATCACTCTGATAAGGTGCCACCAATTTTTTTTGGAGTACCGCCTGAAAAGATTATCGATCCCTAAGCCGACTAACTGAAGTGTGTCTGGCATGCGGATCATTAAAAAAGTCATACTCCGGGGTGCCCTTTTACTGGTAGCGGCCACGTTCCTTGCCTGTCCGGGCAAAATGGATCCGGCTGCGACCCTGAATGGCTACATGCAGCAGGAATACCTGCATAGTGAATTAATCCCGGTTTATGTCGTTTCCAATCGGTCCGGTGTCGGACAGGATTGTCGTAATCAGAGTTTCGGTGTCGAATCCGCCCCCAGTCTGCGGTTTGGCATTTGCGAGATCAATGTACCGGAACAGCATGCGATTGGTACGATTGAACTGAGTGCGGCCAGCACAGCGGATCCAAAACGCTGGTTCAAACTGGGGCGCTACCGCAGCCGGGATATTACCAAGTTCCTGAGCGAGCTAGGATCACAATCCGGCCAAAGCGTGCTCGTTTTTGTGCATGGTTTTAATGTCAAATTTGAAGAAGCCGTGATGCGCGCCGCCCAGATTCGCTACGACGTAAAGCACCAGGGCCCAATCGTTCTTTTTAGCTGGCCCGCCGGCAGTACCGAGGGTCTCTTGCAGCAGTTCCTCTTGAATCAGACCTATGCCCAAAACAAGACCAACGCGGCCAACAGTGTAACTCATTTTAGCGCCTTTTGGCGGCAGCTGGCAGCCAGCGAGCATCGACCTTTACACCTGGTCGTGCATTCTATGGGGCACCAGGTAGTTTTACCAGCCTTGAGCCAACTCAACACTGAGGGCCAAAAGCAACTGGTCGCCGAACTGGTTCTGAATGCGCCGGACTACGCCACACTGGATTTTAAGAAAGAAGCGGCTGGTCTGCGGTCCATCAGTCGGCGGGTCACTTTGTACTGCTCGCCGGGTGATAATGCCCTGATCGCTTCGGTGCAGTTTAACGGCAGCCACCGCATTGGACAGTGCGCCCGGGTGGACGGGATCGATGTAATTAACGTAAACGAAATAGACGATCCGGTGCTAGGTGTGGGTGGCCTTGGGCATGGCTACTATTCCGGCCGGGCCATACTAACTGATTTATACCAGACAATTTTGGGTGTTGCTGTTCAAAAAAGACTGTTTATTAGAGCCAGTGGCCCCAATAACCCGGAAAACTACATCCTCAGGAACTAAGCCCCCTTGATACCGGACACCTATGATGTGATTGTAATTGGCGGCGGCCATGCCGGCGCGGAGGCGGTGCATATTTGTGCGCGTGGCGGACTGAAAGCCCTGCTAGTCACTATGAACCTGGACTCAATCGGGCAAATGTCCTGCAACCCGGCCATCGGCGGCATCGCCAAGGGACACATGGTACGCGAGATTGACGCGCTGGGCGGTATCATGGCGCGCGTTATTGACGCCACCGGCATCCACTTCAAGATGCTGAATAAAAGTAAAGGTCCGGCGGTGTGGGCTCCCCGCGCACAGGCTGAAAAAAGGCAATACCAAAATGTGGTCAAATGGACCCTGGAAAACACGCCCGGAGTATCTCTGTACCAGGACACTTGCGAGCAGCTGTTAATTGAGGATCAGCAAATCCGGGGCGTTATCACGAGCCGCGGTCGGCGCTTTGCAAGCCGATATGTAGTCTTGACCACGGGCACTTTTTTGCAGGGCAAAATCCACATCGGCAAGGTGCAGCAAAAGTCGGGCCGAATCGGGGAAGCAGCTGCGATCGGTCTATCGGAGTGCTTACTCCAAAACGGCTTTCAACTGGGCCGGCTGAAAACCGGCACACCCCCGCGTGTGCTGAAATCAACGCTGGACTTGACGCAATTCGAAATCCAGGAACCGGACAGCGTAGCGCAACCCTTTTCCTACCAAACTGAGCGCATCGATAATCAGCAATTGAATTGCTATCTAGCCTATACCAATCAGCGCACGCACGCTATTATTCAGGCCAATCTGGCCGATTCGCCGATGTATTCCGGCCAAATAGAAAGCATTGGTCCGCGTTACTGCCCCAGTATTGAAGATAAGGTAGTCCGCTTTGCGCATCGCGAAAGACACCATGTTTTTATTGAACCGGAGGGTCTCCATACCGGGGAGATTTATCTGAATGGCGTTTCTACCAGCCTGGCGGAGGAAGTGCAGTGGGAATTGATTCGCTCCATACGCGGAATGGAGGAGGCGGAAATCATCCGACCGGGCTATGCAGTCGAATATGATTACATTGATCCGCGTGAACTCGGACATGACCTGCAAACCAAAAAAATTCAGGGCCTATATCTGGCCGGGCAGATCAATGGCACCACCGGCTACGAGGAGGC
>JAGRNA010000302.1 GCA_020441005.1 Leptospiraceae bacterium | reverse complement strand
GTTATCTGGAAACCTTGCCGCCGCCCGGCCAGCCTCGATTAGTCGGCGCCGACGCTTCGCACGCCTGGCTGGCAGTGTACATACCTGGCGCCGGCTGGGCAGAGTTTGATCCAACCAACAATTGCATGCCTGGCGAAAAACATGTCACCGTAGCCTGGGGACGCGATTATGGCGATGTAGCGCCTTTACAGGGCGTAATGACCGGTGGCGGAGCGCACACATTGACGGTGTCAGTGGACGTGGAGCCGAATCCCGAGCCGGTGAAGAGCAGGAAAAGCAAGGTGTAATGTTACCATCTTATGAATTCTGCGAGTTTGATCGAGCAATTGGTGCCCGATCGTGAAGTAACCCTTTATTGTTGTCAATCAATTGATCAATGAGATACATCCACTGATCAGACCTAAAACCAGCAAAAACCCGCTAAACATAGGCAGGATGTTATTTTTTCGGAAAATTGATTTTTTTAACGCGAGTCTGAGCGGAGGAGGAAGTTGTTTATCGACGAGCTGTTTTTGGCAATGTAAACACTCAATCCCTACATTTTGTGATAGGGGAAACATCGGAATCCAGTAAATATGCAGATAGCGCAGGATGCCAAAACTGCCATAGGAGGTGCGTCCACACGCCGGGCATTCCAGGCTGCTTAATAAATCGCCATCAATAAATTTACTTTTCGAGCCAAGGATGGTCATGGATGTTTCCTCAATAGGCAGAATTCATACATGAAAACTACAGCATTGATCATGCCACGGTTTTAAGTACGCATTTTCTCAAGGAAAAAGTAGCCAAAAGTCTGCAAATAAACGTCTTATCATTAGGCAGGAGAGCGATGGCAGCCCAGTGTGGACTGATCAAACTGGTAGTTCACTGAATCAAAATAGCTCATTTTGGCTCCGATTTATATCGGATTTCTGATCAATTCAACATCCATTTGCTACTTTTTTATACAGTTTTTTCTGGATCAAGGTCATAGCCCTGTATCGAGCCATCCACTAGCAGAGACCAAGTGGTAAGCGGGTACAATAAGCCGTTGTCACCGCCGCTAACTTTTGGATCACTCTATGACCGATTCTAAACACGATTTTACTAATCCACCTCTCGACTCCGAACCTCTACAACGTAAGAAACCCAGTTTGTTCGAGGTGCTCAATCGGCCAATCCGCTTCCCTTCCTTTCGTACAGATAAGACATCCGAAGAATCCCCCGAGGCTGTTGAACCGAAACCAGAGCGCTTTGCTCGGTTGCGCGACCGGTTGCGGCGCACCCGCCAGGGACTGGTCTCCGGTTTGGCCAGCCTGTTCAAAGGACGGAAACTGGACGATGAGGCATTGGAAGAGTTGGAAAGTCGCTTGCTGCTGGCGGACCTTGGCGTAGATGTGACGAATCACCTGATTCGACAACTGACCGAGCAGGTATCCCGTCAGCAATTGAGCGATGTGCCGGCCCTACTCCAGGCCCTGCACGACGAATTGCTGGCGATTCTCGCGCCCTGTCAGCAGCCCTGGCAACCCAGCGCATCCCGTCCCTATGTAATTCTCATGGTCGGGGTGAACGGCGTTG
>JAGRNA010000077.1 GCA_020441005.1 Leptospiraceae bacterium | reverse complement strand
CTGGTTGCGATCAGTGATCCTTCGGACCTGCATCCGATGGATGATGTGCGCGCTTGTCTTAAGGATTTCAAAGTTGATTTCGTACTGGCGCCGGAAGCGGAAATCATGCGCATTATTCATGGCAGCTTTGATCAGGCGACCCAGACAGCCAAGGAAGTCATGGACGGCATGGACCATGACGAATACGCCGAGTTCGAATCCCTGAGCGAAGATACGCTCGACATGGCCAATGAGGCCCCGATTATCCGGATGGTGAATGCCATTCTGACCCAGGGAGTGCAGGAACGCGCCTCGGATATTCATATCGAGCCCTATGAAAAAGCGCTCGATGTACGCTTTCGTATTGACGGCATGCTACACAAGCGTCTGTCACCGCCGCGCATGATTCATGCCGGTCTGGTATCACGGATCAAAATCATGGCGAATATGAATATTGCCGAGAACCGGCTGCCCCAGGATGGCCGGATCAAAATCAAGTTGTCTGGTAAAGAAGTTGATATTCGGGTTTCTTCGATTCCAACGCAGTACGGCGAGCGGGTGGTGATGCGTCTCCTGAATAAAAGCGATGTAAAGTTCAACCTGGAAACCCTGGGTCTGATTCCCTATGTGAATGACAAGCTGCGTGAAACGATCAAAGAACCGAATGGAATTTTTCTGGTGACAGGTCCCACTGGTTCCGGTAAATCCACCAGCCTGTATGCCATACTCACCGAATTAAACGACGGCGATACCAATATCCTGACGGCCGAAGATCCGGTGGAATACGAATTAACCGGTATCGGACAGCTGCAGGTGCAGGATAAAATCAAGCTGACCTTTGCAAGCGCCTTGCGTTCTTTTCTACGCCAGGATCCGGATATTATCATGGTTGGCGAGATTCGCGATGAAGAGACCGCCCGAATTGCAATCCAGGCGGCACTGACCGGTCACCTTGTGTTGTCAACTCTGCATACCAACGACGCCCCCTCAGCTGTGACCAGGATGCTCGATATGGGCATCGAGCCCTATTTGTTGACTTCAACAATCAAGGGTGTGCTGGCCCAGCGTCTGGTCCGCAAAATCTGTCCGCATTGCAAAACCAGTTACAAGCCGCTGGCCGATGAACTGGCCGAGATCGGATTACAGGCCTCTGATCTACAGGGCGGCAAAATCTGGCGTGGTACGGGCTGTGATGAATGCGTGGGCTCGGGTTACCAGGGCCGGATCGGGATTTATTCTTTTATGCATATGGACAGCGATGTGCAGCGTGCAGTCTTGCGGGGCGATGATGCTGAAAAAATCAAGGCGGTGGCCCGTGAGGCGCGGCATTATCCGATGATGACCTTGATGGAATATGGCAGTCAAAAAGTAGTGGAAGGCGTGACGACTATCGAAGAAGTATTACGGGTTACCTGATGGCCATTTACAGCTATATAGCAGTTAACCGCAAGGGCAAGGAAGAGAAAGGCATCATTGATGCCGCCAATCCAGCGGCCGCCCGGGGTCAATTGCGCAAGCAGGGACTCTTCGTGCGTTCTTTAACCGAAGACCGCGAGAAGGTCGAACGAGAACTCTTTCCAGGATTAACTAAATTTTTATATCGAGTGCCCCGCAAGAGCGTCGGGCTTTTTGTGCGTCAACTGGGCACACTGCTCCAGGCCGGTCTGCCGCTAGACCGCTCCCTGGCAACCATTATTGAGCAAATTGACAATGATTATCTGAAAAAAGCCCTGATTGAGATCAAGGCCGATGTAACCGAAGGGGAAGCCCTGTCCGACTCGCTCAAAAAGCATGACGCGATTTTTCCCGAGGTATATCACAACCTGATTGCTGTTGGGGAACGCACCGGCAACTATGAGAAAGCCCTTTTGCGTCTGGCAGACCTCGAGGATGCCAATGAGGCCCTGAAAAACAAGATCACCACCGCTATGGCTTACCCTTTTATCATGGTGCTGCTTTTGACTGGTATTGTCGGTTTCCTGTTAGCGGTTGTGTTCCCCAAGATGCAGAAGCTCTTTAATCAGGTCGGCGCAGATCTGCCCTTGATTACCAAGATTGTGATTGGTGTGTCTAACTTTATCACCTCGCCATGGATCCTGGTCCTGTTTGGTGCGATTGGCGTACTGACGTTTTTCTTTCAACGCTGGAAGAAAACGGATGCGGGTCGACGACAGTTTGAGCAGTTTATCCTGATGCAGCCGCTGGCTGGTAGCGTGAATCGCAAGGTGCTGATGGCCCGATTCGCCCGCAACCTGGGAGTGATGCTGACGAACCGGGTGCCTTTGCTGGCATCTTTGCAGGTTGTATCGCGGATTGTAAATCATGCCGTCTTTGCTGATGAAATCCAGGCAGCGATGGAGCGCATCAAAGAAGGCTCCCGTCTGACTGATGCTTTCAAGGGTTCTGTGATTTTGAACCAGATGATCCTCGGGATGATGAACGCCGGCGAACTATCGGATCAGGTGCCTGAAATGGTTGAACGAATTGCTGATATCCTGGATGATGAGATCGACTCTACTGTTCAAAAACTTTCTCAACTGTTGGAGCCGGTCATGATTGTGGTGATGGGCGGGATTATTGTCGTGATCATGCTGGCCATTATGCTGCCCATGTATTCGTTAACACAGCAGCTGCAGTAACAATGATTCCCGCTTTGCTTGCCGCGGGCGTGGATGAACAAAAACTGACTGGATGTCCAGGGCCAATCATCAAATGCGCAGCTTTCGTCTGGAGGCTTTTCCCTCCAATGCACCTGGCAGTGTTTTGGTCCATTGCGGCGAAACCAAAGTACTGTGCACTGCCAGTTATAGCACTCGTCTGCCGGGCTGGATGAAAGACCAGGCGCCGGAAGAAGCCCGCGGCTGGGTTACTGCTGAATATGCTATGCTGCCTGGTTCAACCCTGGATCGCAAAAAAAGGGGATCTGATGGACGCAGCAGCGAGATCCAGCGGTTGATTGCCCGCGTACTGCGGGGAGCCGTTGATCTGAAGGGCATTAGCGGACTAATGGTCCATTGTGACTGTGATGTTATCAAGGCCGATGGTGGCACACGGACCACTGCGATTAGCGGCGCCTGGGTGGCTTTAGTGATGGCCTTGCAGGCGGCGGCCCAGGCAGGCGATTCAGGCGATCTCAGCGCTGCCATTCCCTACCAGGTTGCCGCTGTTAGCGCCGGCATTGTGGACGGGCAGCAATATCTGGATCTGGATTATAATCTGGACAGCCGGGCCCAGGTAGACCTGAATGTAGCGGCCAATAGCCGTCCATCTTATATTGAAATCCAGGGTACGGGCGAAGCGGGCGATTGCAGCCGCAGCGAGTTAAATGATTTGCTAGATCTGGCCGATCAGGGCATCCAGCAGATTTTCGCCATCCAGCGGGACTTTTTACAATCAATGCACATTGACTGGCAGTAAGCGCAAAGCTGTTGTTTTCCGCGGCTGGCCACCAGGCGCCGGTGCCTGTATCAGGCTGGCAGCGCCGGCCGGCTGAATCCGTAGGTCAGCCGTTTCCAGATCCATTCCAGCGGTCCTTGGGTAAAAAAGCGCAGCCACAGGCTCGTGAGGAGCAATTGC
>JAGRNA010000076.1 GCA_020441005.1 Leptospiraceae bacterium | reverse complement strand
GCAACAACGTCAAGCACGGCGACCTGGAACAGTCATTGCTCTCCGCTGATCGGGACGTCGATGTGCATATGGCATCCAATGGCATGGATATGTCCTGCGTAACCTGCCATACCGCCAAAAACCACATCATCAAAGGCAAGCTCTACTCGGTTTCTTCGGAAAACATCAACCGGGCCACCTGTGAACAATGCCATACTACCGCACCGCATCAGGAAGAAGTCCTCAATCGGCACTTCGAGAAAGTGGCCTGTCAAACCTGTCATATACCGACCTATGCCAAAGTGAACAAAACCAAGATGAACTGGAAGTGGTCCGAAGCGGGCAAACTAAAAGACGGCAAGCCCTACCACATTGAAGATGAAGAAGGCAACCACACCTATCTTTCCATCAAGGGCGAGTTCAAATGGGAAAAAAATGTCAAACCGGAATACGTCTGGTTTAACGGCACAGCCGAGCACTATTTTCTGGGCGACAAGGTCAAGGATGATGAGCGGCCGGTTCAAATCAACAAACTGAATGGCAGCTATCATGACCGCGACTCCAAGATTGTACCGGTCAAAGTCCACCGCGGCGACCAGATCTGGGATCCGGTGAACAAACTCCTGATTCAGCCCAAGTTGTATGACAGCCGCAAGGGTACTGGCGCTTTCTGGACAGACTTTGAATGGGATGCCGCAGCGCGCGAGGGTATGAAGCGGGTTGGACTGCCCTACAGCGGCAAATACGACTTCATCCAGACCGAGATGTACTGGCCAGTCAACCACATGGTCAGCACCAAAGATAAATCACTGACCTGTAATGATTGTCATACCAGATCGGCAGAAGGCCGCCTGGCCAAATTGACCGATTTTTATTTACCGGGCCGCGACCGTTTTTGGCTGTTGGACTTCCTGGGTAAACTGGCAATCGTACTGACAATCCTGGGTGTAATGGGACATGGCTTCCTGCGCATGCGCCCCTGGCTGGAAACACTACGCAAAAAAAAATGAGGAAGAGGCATCTGGAGAATTATTATGGAAAAAAGTAAAGCAAAACCATATATGAATCCCTACATCGCGGGATTCTTTCTGGGACTTGTGTTGCTGCTTACATTTTATGTGACCGGTCGAGGACTGGGTGCCAGCGGCGCGATCAAGAGCGGTGTCATACAGGTCGTCGAGTGGGTGACCCCCTCGCATTTCGCAGCCACCGAATTTTATAAGGAGTACCAGACAGAGCACCCCAGGGGGCCGCTGCATTCCTGGCTGGTATTTGAGATTATCGGAGTCATCGTAGGCGCATTTATCTCGGGTATGATTTCCAATCGCCTGGGATTTAGCGTCAACAAGGGGCCGGGGGTGATCAATCGCACCCGCTTCATATCAGCCGCTATCGGCGGCATGCTCTTTGGCTTTGGGGCCCAACTGGGTCGCGGTTGCACCAGCGGTGCAGCCCTGAGCGGAATGGCGGTGATGTCACTCGGCGGGATCCTGACCATGATGGCCATCTTCGGCATGGCCTACCTGGTTGCGTGGTTTGGACGCAAACTCTGGATCGGAGGAGGTGAATAATATGGGACCTTTAGTACCTGACGTTTTTGGCAGCGAGTTTAATTTAATCTTCGCTATTCTGGCCGGATTCGGCTTTGGATTTATTCTGGAACAAGCCGGTTTCTCCTCTGCGAAGAAACTGGTTGGCTTGTTCTACGGTTACGACTTTACCGTCTTGCGAGTTTTCTTCACTGCTGGTGTTACCGGTATGATCGGCCTGATCTTGCTGGATAACTTCGGATTGATGGACATGAGCCGCGTCTACATCAACCCGACCTTCTTATGGTCAGCATTGATCGGTGGGGCCATCATGGGTATCGGTTTTATTTTTGGCGGCTACTGTCCGGGCACCAGCATCTGTGCGGCGTCGATCGGCAAGCTCGATGCCATGGTTTTCGTAGGCGGGGCCTTCATCGGCATTTTGCTATTTAGTGAAGGCTATCCTCTCTGGGAACCGCTCTTGAATGCCGAAGCCTGGGGCGGGGTCCGGCTGGACACTCTAACCGGTTGGCCGACGGAACTATGGGCCTTCATTATCAGCGCAATTGCGATCGGTTCTTTCTATGGCGTCAGTCTGATTGAGAAAAAAGTCAACGGCGAGCAGGCAGTCTTTACGCGCGAGTTCAAGTTGCGCTTTGCCACTATCGCGGCCATTCCGGTGCTGCTGGTGCTCTTTACCGCCATCAAGCCTAGTCGCGCGGAAAGCATCATGTCCAAAGTGAATGATGCCGAATATCAACAAGCGACGGCTCCTGAACAGTTAATGCAGGCTGATAAACTAGCAGACCAATTGATGAATCACAACTATGAAGTGAATTTGATCGACGTGCGTTCTGCTGAGGAATACAAAAAGTCTCACCTGCCGCTGGCTGTTAATGTTCCGTTCGCCGAGTTGCAAAAACGAGACTGGAATCAATACTTTACCCGCTCCAACAAGGTGAATGTTTTTTACGGCGCCACACGCGAACAGGCAATGAAAGCCAGTCTTTTGGCCAATATCATCGGACAGCGGAACAGTTACTTCATTGCCGAAACACCAGCCGAGTTCAATCATATGTTCTATGAATTGGAAGCGCCTGCGAGCAATGCCAGTCATGAGATAGTGAATACCTACCATTTTCGTCGTCAGGCAGGTGAAAAGCTGCGCTACCTGGAGGAGGCCTTGAAGCGCTTTTCCAGCCCGGTTAAACGCAAGGCTGTTAAAGTTCAGGGCGGCTGTTAGGCCGACGGATGGGAACCAATATGGAATCGCAAGCAAAAACATTCACACGTAAAGTTTACATCTACCAGGGCTTTGAACGTTTCTGGCACTGGAGTCAGGCGCTACTAATCATCTTTCTGACCTTTACCGGCTTTGAAGTCCACGGCACCTTTGTGTTTTTCGGCTTTGATCATGCTGTTCAGTTTCACAATATCGCCGCCTACCTCTTTTTGGGCCTGATCGTGTTTGCCATTTTCTGGCATCTGACGACCGGTGAATGGCGGCAATATGTGCCAACGACAAAAATGCTACAGGCCCAGGTCCGGTACTACATTACCGGGATCTTCAATGACGAGCCGCATCCAACTAAAAAGGATGTCCTGCACAAGCTCAATCCACTGCAGAAAATGGCTTATTTGGGATTGAAAATCCTGGTCATCCCGGTCCAGGCCACCAGCGGACTCTTGTATATCTATTACAAAGAGCTCTCGCTGTCCGGCTGGATGCCTTTCGACCTGGGCACGATTGCCTTTGTGCACACTCTGGGTGCCTTTGGTCTGATTGCCTTCGTCGCCGGCCACATCTACCTGACCACCACAGGACACACGGTACTGGCCAATACAAAGGCGATGGTAACCGGCTGGGAAGAGATCGAAGTCGATGAAAAGGAACTCAGTCAGGAGAATTACGCCTCGATTGTGGCTAACACCGAGATGGGCTACTACTTCCTTGACAAAGACGGCTTTATCCGCGAAGTCAACGATGCCTGGCTGAAGATGTACGGCTACAGCAACGCTGACGAAATCGTGGGCAAGCACTCGTCCACCACTCGTCGGCCTGAGGATTTGGAGGCCTTGCAAGAATCGCTAGGTCTGGTTCTCTCCGGGCAAAAACTGGATGCCCGGGTCGTAAAGCGGCTCAATAAAGACGGCTCCACCGGCGAGCATGTGTTGACCTGCAACCCGGTATATCTAGACCAGAAAATCGTCGGCATGGCCGGATTTATTATGGATGTCGATAAATCGGCACAAAAAAGCTGACAGTGTAATTGAACGGCCTGGCCCGGCAATGGGTCGGAAATTCGGCAACAAAGCGGAGAAACATCTCCGCTTTTTTTTCTGCTCCACTTTCCGGCTCGCCCGTTTCAGTTGGACTAGCTCATTCGTGGCGCC
>JAGRNA010000075.1 GCA_020441005.1 Leptospiraceae bacterium | reverse complement strand
AAGCAGGCAGTGGGATTACGGCCGGACCGGTGTAAGCAGACCTGAATCAGCTACATTATGAGTGATTGGAACACCCGGCTCGATACCGTTCTGGAGCAGCTACAATGCCGCACTGATCCGCTTTGGACGGCCGTTGTGCTGGAACACCCGCTGCAGCTGTTGAATGATCATGCGCATCTGGAGAAAAAAGCCGCCGCCAATGCGATGGAATTATTGGGGCGCTATCCCTTTCCGGATACGCCGGCCGACTGGGTACAAAAGCTGGCGGCCGTGATTCAGGATGAAAGTTCCCACCTGCGTCAGGTTTTACGCCTGATCTACCGGCGGGGCGGCCGCTTTGAAAGCTTTCACCGCAATCCGTATGCTAGTGGTCTGCATCAGCATATCCGCAAGGGGAGTGGGGATCTGGAGCTGCTGGACCGGCTGTTGGTCAGCGCGTTAATTGAGCTGCGCTCCTGTGAACGTTTTGCGCTGCTATCCGATTTCAGATGGAATCAGGATACCGAACTGCGCCGCTTTTATCGGGCGTTGGCACACAGCGAGTCCGGTCACTTCCGCATTTTTTTACAACTGGGACGTCTGGTAGCTCCGCAAGCTGTAGACGGAAGCTGGCGGCGCTGGCTGCACCTGGAAGCGGATGTGATCCAGAAACAGGCTCGTTTGGAACCAGTCCGCATGCATGCCTGGCCTCAGGCGCCCTTGTAATCGATGGCAAACAGGCTGATGTCATCGGAAAGCAGCTTGCCGGCCAGGGTGTAGTCATGCACGGCAGTCATGATTTTTTGGCACATGCTGTCAACATCCAGATTCTTGTTTTGCAGATACAGATCGATTAAACCCTCCGTATCCAGCATCTCGCCGGCTTCATTGCTGGCTTCAGTTAATCCGTCAGTGTACAAAAGCAGCCGGTCACCGGGCTGCAGGATGGTCTCGAACTCTTCAAAAGGGTAATGCATCAGATCTTCATGGATGATGCTGCCCGCGGGCTTGATCTCACGGACCTGATCAGAGCCGGGGTTGCAGAGCAGCATGGCTGGATGGCCGGCATTCACACAGCGCAGGCGTCCGCTTTTGAGGTCCAGATAGCCAAGAATGGCGGAGACATGGTAGGTGTCCAGTTTGCCGTTGTACATCTTGCGGACTTTGTGCATGGTCCCGGCCGGGTCGTGAATGTACTCGCCCCACAGCTGCAGGGCCATCTTCATCATCACTGCCAGCAAGGCTGACGGGATTCCGTGCCCGGATACATCACAGATAATAAAGCCCAGCTCCTGGCTGTTCTTTTTGTAATAGTAATCCAGAAAGTCGCCGCTAATATCGTAATAAGGCTGAAAGCGAAAGGCCAATTCGGCCGCGTGCAGATCGGGAAAGGCCTGCGGCAGGAGCATGTTTTGCACCATGCGCGCTTTTTCGAGCTCCAGGTCCAGATTGCGTTTGTGCATAGGCATACTACAACGGTCAGTTTTGCATGCAAAGGGTCTCGGTAAACCAAATAACCCATCCAAATGTAATAATGGAGTAAGGAATCTGTGTCCAGATAGCGCCGCAGATTATAACCGGGGCAGTAGTGTGTTCAACAGGGCCGTCCGCTGATCCAGATGCAGGGTGTGACCGGCTGCTTCTATTATATGCAGTCGGGATTCGGGGATTGCCTTGTGGATTTTGCGGCCCAGCGAAAGCGGTGTGATTTGATCCTGGCGGCCCCAGTACAAATCGACAGGTACACGCAGACGCTGCAACTGCTCCCTTTCAAAGAAAATTGACCGTTCCCGTTCCAGCGTGTTGGCCTTCAGCATCTGCAAGCCGGGTCCGGACCATTCTCGTAGCAGCGCGAGTTTTATGAAACCAGGCAAGGGCGGCCGTTCCTTGTAGCTCAGACTGCTGAGCAGGTGCTGCAGTCCGGTAGCATCCCGGGGATAAAAGAAACTGGCCAGGGCATCCTGTTCTTTAGCGGCCAGGCGGAACACCCCGGGTGCCAGCCAGTGCATCCCGGTGATGCGGCCCCCGGGATAGCGAATCTGCTGCCAGCGATACACATGGGCAGCCAGTACAGCTCCCATGCTGTGCGCGACCAACTGCACACGCTGTAATGCCAGGGTTTCAAACAGTAGCCGGCTGATTGTGCGGGCCATTGCATCAATTTGCCACAACTCCCGGATTGCCGGCAGGTATGATCCGCCAAAGCCCGGAATGTCAATGGCCAGCACTGGATGCGCGCGGGCAATCGCTGGCAAGAGGGAGCGGAATGTCAGGCTGGAGTCCAAAAAACCGTGCAAAAAAACAAGCGGACCGGCCGGCGGGTGCGCCTGCCAGATCTGTACAATTTTTTGATTTGAGCCCGCCGGTGGCTGGTTTGCATAGACCTGCAGGCTGAGCCCATCGCAGGCAATCCGGGCCGTTTGAATACCTTCCTGGTGTAGCTTCCTTTTTTGAGTAAAGCGGCGCCAGCCAAGCAGCGCCTGACCAGGCAGCGCAACCAGAGCGGTCTTCATTTGTCCATCGCATGCAGACAGGCTGCATGTTCGGTTACACATTCTGCCAGGCTTTGATGATGATAACCGCCTTCTAGAAAAGAGATCGTTCGGCCGCCGGTAAAAGGGGTTACGGCTTCTTCGACAACCCTGGTGACCCATTCGTAAAATCCGGTGCTTAATTGTATATCAGCCAGCGGATCACGACTGTGAGCGTCAAAACCGGCCGACAAGAGCAATACCTGCGGCTGAAATTCGATCAATCGCGGGAGCAGTCTGGTCAGGACCGCCTGTTTGTAATGCTGATCTGTACTCCAGGCATCCATGGGTATGTTCAGCGTAAAACCCAGCCCTTGACCGCGGCCGCGTTCCGACTCGGCGCCTGTGCCAGGATAGGCCGGATACTGATGCAGGCTGGCATACAGAATCTGGTCCGATTCATAAAAGCTTTCCGCCGTGCCATTGCCGTGATGAACATCCCAGTCCAGAATCGCTGCCCGTTCAATCCCGCTTTGCAACAGATAGCGAGCAGCAATGGCCACATTGTTAAACAGGTAGAACCCCATTGCCTGGTCATAACGGGCATGGTGGCCCGGGGGCCGTAGCAGAAGCAGCGCCTTGCGGAAATCTGATTGGGGCTGCAAAATCCGGTCACAGGCCTCAAGGCCGGCACCGGCAGCCAGCCGGGCTGCGGCCAGCGACTCGGCGCTCAGGCTGGTGTCGCTATCGATGCCCCCGCCGCCGCGCTTGTTTATTTGTTCTAAAGCTTGAATTAATTGGGAGGAATGATTTAATTTGATTTCACTGTCAACTGCCAGGCGAACGCTCAGACCACGCAGCTGGCCGAACCAGCTCTGTGACTGCAGGCGGCCCATGATCGCTACCAGCCGCCCGGCATTCTCCGGGTGGCCGGCGCCGGGGTTGTGTTCGAGGAAAAGGTCGTCGTAGAAAAAATACATAGCGCTTGCGAACTGCTGTTGTGCTGCGCAGTGCAGCAAATCAACGCTTAGAATTGCGGCGGGCTGTTACTTGTCGCTCTCTTTTTGTCCTAACCAGGCTTCGAAACTGGCGCTTTGACGCGAGAACAAGTTTATAAAAATTATCACCTTTTGCAGTGTCAGGCCGCCGTCACTGAGTAGATCAGCGCTGTAAACCGGGTTGCTGTCGGAGTCAATCCATGCGCGCCCCAACCGGTGTTTGCGGTTCCAGGTATTGATGCGCTGCAGGGGTGTATCCATGCCCTTGTAGACTGTCAGCAGCTGCAGATCGCCGTCGCTGTATTGATACAGCCAGATGATCCGTCCGCTGGCGCGAAATACAAGCGGTCGGCCGGGATCAACCTTGATGATTTGGTAGCCTTGAGAGCGCAATACTGCCAGCAACTGCTGTTGGCTGATGCGGTCCAGCAGCCTGGTCGCGGTCGGCTGTTCTTCACTATCTACAGTAAGGCCTTGATTGAGCTCGTTGGCGCTGTTTTTCTGACCGTCGCCCGCCTTCTGTCGCTCTGTCGGAGCCTCGGTCAGATCAGCGGGGCTGACGGCTTGTCCAGAGTGATGGGGCTGGGCGCAGATAATGACTGGCATGCCAGCGATCCATAAGAACAGGACAATTCCAGTCCTGATCAGGGGCAGCGTTGCCGTCGCAGGAAACGGCCGGGGAGCAGCAGATGCCGCCCGGCCGCCGGGACTGGTTTTATTTTTCAACAATCTCGCGGGCTTCCATGCGCCGGTTTTTGGCCCGGCCGGCTGGTGTGTTGTTGGTCGCGATCGGTTCGGTCTCGCCATATCCCTTGGCGATGATTCGTTTGGGATCAATGCCTTTGTTGATCAGATACTCACGGCAGCTTTTGGCTCGCCGGCGGGACAGGTCCATATTGTAGGCATCACTGCCCTGGCTGTCTGTATGCCCGGCCAATTCGACTTTCATATCCGGGTTATCTTCCATATATTTAAAATAACGGTCGAGCTCGGGATTGGGCTGCGGTACAATTTTGGCACTGCCAGAGGCAAAGTTGACCTTCAGGGTCTGCTTGCGTTTGTAATCCAGCAGGACAGTGATCTGCAGGACTTGTTTGTGGACCAGCGGCCGGGGCGTCTCTTTGATTTGCATCGGTGCGGGGAAGGCGATCTGGCGGCCAAACTTGTCACAGCTCATGGCGTAGGCATGCCCCTTGGTAACCGTATCCTTGAACTGGCCTTTGGAATCGGTGCGCCCCTTGATTTCATCGCCGCCTTTGGTGTCGACGAGGGTACAATCCACGCCGGGATCAGGCACTTTTTTGGTATCGATCAGGGTCAAAAACAGCACTGCCTTGTCTTCTGGCAAGCTGGCCGCTTCTTTCTCGTCCGGATCCAGCAGGCCGATAATTTCACGATGATTGCCGGCCTTGGCAAACAGGATCGCTTTCTGGCCCTGCTTATTCTTGATTTCCGGATCGGCATCGGCCGCCATCAGCATTTGGACACACTCGGTGCAGCCGCTGTGGGCCGCCAGCATCAGCGGTGTGGTACCATTGTCTGACTGGGCGTTGGGACTGGCGCCAGCGCCGAGCAGTTTTTGGATCATGTCCTTTTTATTTTCACGGACGGCCTGGTGCAGATAGGTATATCCGTTTTTAGAGACTGGCTGGCTCAAATCAGCGCCGTGCTGCAACAGCGCGTCGATCAGGTCTTCATTGCCGGCCTTGATGGCGTAGACCAGGGCCGGATAGCCCCCTTTGGGAATGATATTGATTTCGGCTCCGGCCTGGACCAGCATTTCGGCGATACTAAATTTGTCTTCCTGGATGGCCAGCATCAACGCAGTCTGGTTGTTTGCCTTGGCGACCAGATTGAGATTGGCGCCTTTTTTAATCAGCAGCTCGACACAGTCTTCGCAATCAGCCTTGACCGAAAACATCAGGGCGGTATGACCCCGGTCGGTCTGGTAGTTGATGTTGGCGCCCTTTGCCAGCGCTTCCTCAATCGCGTCTTCATCGCCCTTGTTGGCGGCGTTTAGCAGCTTGTTATTGGCCAGCAAGGGGGCTGCTAGCAACAATAGCCCGAAGGTGATGCTGAATGCCGGCATTAAGTTCATCTTTTTTTTGAATTTCATGATTTGCCTCAATAGTACGAGAGCATTTAGCAGACCCAATCCTGAATCGCAACAAAAAAATGCCGATCTGCAGCCCATAACTGCTCAGGATTTGATCCGGTAACGCAGCTGGTACTCATACGAAATAATCACCGGGATGAGCACCAGAGTTACACTCATGGCAAAGATCAAGCCCCACGACAAGACTAACATCATTTCGGCCAGCATCGAATCGTAACCGGCCAGGCCGTAGGCCGTTGGCAACAGACCGGCTACAGTTGTCAGAGTGGTCAGAAATACAGCCTGCAGGCGCTTGACTGACAGATGCGCAATCTGTTCGAACAGGTGCTCCTTTGAATCGGCCGGTACCATAGCACGGTCAATACGGTCGAGCAGCAAGATGGCCCCGTTGACCACAATGCCGGACAACCCCAGGGCCCCGACCACGGCAAAAAAGCCGTAGACCGGAATTCCGTGCGCCAGGAAGACAAAGACGATTGCCATCCAGGCGGGTACAATGGCAATCATGATCACAAGCGGCCGCGTCAGGGAATTAAACTGTACCGCCAATATGGTAAAGATTAATAGTATTACGAAGATAACCGCAGTCTGAAAAAAGGACGAGGACTCGCGCGCGTTTTTCACCTCCCCGTCAAAATCAAAGTGCACTGCGGGCAGGGCGGCATTCACCGCCGGAAACACAGTGCTTTCGAGGCGGCGGGCCATGGCCAAGGGAGTAACGGAGCTGCCGGATTTGATATCGGCATTGATCCGCAGAATGCGCTGTTGATTCAGGCGCTGGATTTCAGATACAGCCGTTTCGCGGCGGGCTGCGACCACATGATGCAAGGAAACTTGAAAATTATTACGATTGGCAGCCGGGATCGCGAGCAAGCTGTCGATTCCGGCCCGCATGGCGGGATCGAAACGCAGCCGCACAGCAATTTCCTCACGCTCCGCGTAGAAACGGTAGAGCAGAACGCCCGCTAGAGCGGAGCGCATGGTCATTTCGACTTCGGCGGGACTAATCTGCAGGCGCTCCATCATGTCCCGGCGGGGGATGATGCGGTATTCCATTTTACTGGCCGGCTCATCAATCTCGACATAACCGATATCGGGCAATTCACGCAGGGACTGCAGCAGCAAGGCTGCGGCTTTTTGCCGATCACCGTCCTGTTCCGCCAGGATCAGGATTTCCAGGGCCGACCCGGTATCGGAGCCGAACATCTGGGTGGACAGGCGCAACTTTTTAAAACCCGGCACGGTCTTCAGGAATGCGCGGGTATCAGCGACGATCTGATTGGTGTCAGACCCGCTCAAGCGACCCTCATCCAGTTCGATGCGCACGCTGACAACATTCTCCTCGTCGCTGGGCCGGTAGCGCCGGTAGCCGACCGTCGTGCGCAGACCGATCAGTTCCCGGCCGACGCGGGGCAAAAAAAACGCTTCGATGGGTTTGGTGAGCGCCAGGGTTTGATAACGGTCCAGGCTGCTGTCAGCTTCGCCAATCACAAACATGGTCGCCACTTGCTCGCGTGGAAACAGCGCAAAGCTCATCAGACTGCGATATAAAAAGAAGCCGGTCAGACAGAAAAGGGCGAATCCCAGGAGGATCCAGATGCGGTAGTGCAGCAAGCGGAAAATGAAAGCAACATAGATCTTTTCGATGGCGTCAAACCAGTGCGCGGCCATGGCGCTCCTGGAGTGGTCCGGGCCTTCGGGGAGCCGGCGGGTCCCGGGCCAGCGCCATTGCAGGCTCAGGTGACCCGGCAGGATTATCAAGGATTCGATCAGACTGCCGGTCAAAATCAGAGCCACGATCGGCGGAATGGTGGTTGTCAACAGGGCCAGGCGGCCCTCGAAGGCCATCAGTGGCAGAAAGGCCGCAATGGTGGTTGCCACACTGGCCAGGATCGGGGTCAGCACCTCGCGAGTACCTTCGACGGCTGCCGTGACCGGATCTTGTCCCGCGCGCAGCTTGCGGGAGATGTTCTCGGAGACCACAATGGCGTCATCCACCAGCATGCCCATCGCAATGATCACTGCAGCGAGAGTCAGGTTGTTAACCGTATAGTCCAACAGCCAGGCAGTGGTCAACACGAAGAAAAAGGAGAATGGTATCCCCATTGTGACCCACAGGGCCGCTTTGGGATTTAAAAAGACAGTCAACACAATAATGATCAGGGCAAAACCGATCAGAGCATTGCTGGCAATCAGGTCCAGGCGGTTGCGCACGCTCCAGGACTCGTCATCCAGCAGTGCTATACGCAGGGAATTGGGCTGGTGAATTTTTTGAAAGGCGGCCACCTCCCGCTTGACCAGATCGACTGCGTCCAGGATGCCGGTCTGCGAGCTCTTGACGACATTAAATATCACCCCCTCATGTCCGTTAATGCGTACCAGGGTATGGCTGTCGGCGAAGGCCCAATGCGCGCTGGCCACATCGCTCAGATGCACCGCTTCGCCGGTAAAGGCGGATCGTAGCGGAATATCGGCAAAGGCGGCCGGGGTTTCCAGTCGGCCATCGAGGCGCACCTGCTCATGCTGCCTCGATTCCATTACCCCCAGGGGCAGAGTGGTGTGATGTTCGAGGATACCTTCGCGCAGTTCGCGCAGATTGAGCTGGTAGCGTAACAAATCGCCCATCCGGGGCCGGATCTGGATTTCTTCGGCCAGCCAGGCGTCGCGTTCGATCTGGCTGATTTCGCTGTGCTGCAGCAGCCGGTTTTCCAGCTGACGCATGACTTGCTGCAGTTCACGCCGCTGCTGCAAATCCAGGAGCGGCTGATCGTTGAAATAGAGGGCCACATCGATAACCGCTTTTTGGGAAGTCTTGCGGTGGCGCACCACAGGCGGATCTTCAACCTCCGTTGGCAGCCGCACGCTCTGTAGCCGGTTGCGGATCTCGCTGACAACGACTTCGGGACTGGCCAGACCGCGTTGCAATTCCAGAGTAATGATCGAGCTGCCGCGTTTGGAGCTGCTCATGATGCGGCGAATATATTCCAGGTCCGCAAGTTCGTGCTCCATCGGCAGGGTAATCGATTGTTCGACCTCTGCGGGTGCTGCACCAGGCAAGGCCGTGCTGATGCTGACCATGTCAAAGGTAAAATCCGGCAGCTCTTCCTTGCGGATGTCGTGCCACGCGAACAGACCGCCGGCAGTGACCAGAGCCACAATCAGATTACTGAGCAGGTGCCGCGTTGCGAACAGGTGCAGAATCCTGGTCATGTCGCGACAGCATAAACCGGCTGCCCCTGGAAATGCAATCGATATTCATGCCGGGCGCCTGCCGGCCAGTGGGAAACCAGACTGGATGAGTCGCTGGCAATAGTACGCTCTGCAAGCTGCACTACACCTGGCCGTTCACGTCAAACCTCCTGTTTGAAGTGAACGGAGGCTACGCAATCCTGCTGCGCCAACCAGGTGAGCACAGCTGCAGCGCGTTAGCTCGGCCAGCGTATTCATGCAGACTGCCAAATACTGCGTATTTGCTACAAAAAAAAATCCGCCCGGCACCGCGCCATCAGGCGGTCATTGCGCTGCGTCGAAGTGCACTCACTCCCGTTGGTCGCTCGTAGACATGCGGTTCCTGAGCTTCGTCGAAGGATATGTCGCTGGCGCGGGCCTTACTGCGAGGAACGCTGCCTGTGCTGCATGAAAGATTTGGGTGCGAATCTGGCGTTGGTGCCTGGTAACTGTAAATCCAGTCAGGTTACGCTTCAGTCTGGCCTTAAACGACAGCTTGCCGGGTAGAACTCTGTACTCATGCATGGTATGTTCAATGGTTCCAATATACCACAGGGGCCCGGAGTCAACGGAGAGGCAGCACATTGACGAAATCCGGCCCCTTGATTCTCAAGGAAAGCAGTGCTCGTTCATATTTCGAATGGCTCACGACAAGTGTATTAGAGTGCGTCTCAAAAATACAAGCGCTTGCCCGAACCGGGCGAGGTCGTTGGCAAGTAGATAGTGACGCATCTGAGCGGCTTGCTCAGGCCCGTTTAACCGTGTTCAAGGGGCTGGCAGGTGCATCTCGGTGCGGAACGCCAAAGCAGCCAACGCTTCAACCAGGTAGGTTTCTGGAGTCGGGTTGGCTTCGGCTGTTGACAGATTAGAAAAGCATAATCAGAAATCCAGCCGCCAGACTACCAACTGTGGAGAGGGCCAGGCCTGCCTGAAAAGAAAATCCGCGACTGCTCATGCTTTCGGGTTCTGTTTGCGGTTTCATGTACAAATAGACAATGATGCGCAGATAATAATATGCGGACAGAAAGCTGTTCAAAACGCCGACAATAGCGAGGGTCGTGTAGCCGTGCTGAACGGCCAGTTTAAAGATCATGTACTTGCCAAAGAAACCGGCAGTCGGGGGAAAGCCGGCCAGGGAAAACATAAATACGGCCATTGCCAGGCCGGCCAGGGGGTACTTGAGTCCCAGGCCGCCCAAATCCGCATAACCCGGTTTGCTCTCGCTTTTTTGGGTCAGCCAGCTGAGCAGACCGAAGGCCCCGCCGGTCATCAGAGTATACGCTGTCAGGTAAACCCACAGGGCCAGGTAAACATCACGACTGGCTGCCATCGGCAAGGTCACAAAGGCGACCAGCAAATAGCCGGCGTGGGCCACACTGGAATATGCCAGCATGCGTTTGACGCTCTTCTGCACCAGGGCGCCCAGGTTGCCGATGAACATGGTTAACACAGCAATGACCACAAAGACATGTGACCAATGCACACTCAGGGGTAGCACCTCGATAAAAATCCGGGCCATTGCGGCAAAGCCAGCGGCCTTAAAACCGGTTGATAAAAATGCGCTGACCGGTGCGGCGGCTCCATCATACACATCCGGCGCCCAGGCATGAAAGGGCACTAACCCTACTTTGAATGAAAGACCGGTCAGGATGAAAAGACCGCTGACCCAGACGGTGATCGGAATGGACTCGCTTGCGAGACTGCTTTTAATCGCCTCAAAAAAGGTGCTGCCGGTTGCACCGTATAGCAAGGCAAAGCCGTACAAAAGAAATGCGGTAGCGAAGACACCCGGTAGATAATACTTCAGGGCGGCCTCGATGGAACGATCCCGGTTGCGGAAGTATCCGGCCAAAACATAGCCGGGAATAGACAGCAGTTCCAGGCCCACAAAGAAGGTTAATAATTCATTAGCCGCTGCCATTACCTGCATACCGGCTGTCGCCATTAGAATCAGACTATAAAACTCGCCCGTCAAAGCCTTCTCGGTGGTGAGATAGTGGACCGAAAAAAGAATACCGATCAACGCGGACAAGGCGGCGGCGGCGCTAATGCCCAGTGCAAAGGTGTCCAGCTTGAGAGTGTTGCTGAACAAGCGCACGGAAACGGAAGGCCCCCATAATTGATAACAAGCAGCAGCCAGGGCAGCCAGGCTAAACAAAGCGGCCATTGCCGGAGCCATACCACGACCGCCCTCCTTAAAAAAGGCTTCATTAAACAGCAAAGCTAGAGAACCGGCCACAGTCAGCCAGAAGGGTAAAAGGTAGTATAACTCTGGATTATTCATGATGTGTGTCCTTGCTACCTTGTTCCAGGCCAGTTTGTGTTTTTAACTCAGCAGCGGAAGCTTCCGTGGAGGATTGTTGATCGTCCGGGTTTTCGTTTGTATTGATGATATAATTGCTGACATTCAATTCAACCGATTTACTGACCAAATCAAAAATCGGAGCGGGATAGAGCCCGAACAAAAACATCATGGCAATCAAGGGCGCAATCACCAGTACTTCGCGTACATGGATATCGTCCGGCATGTGTTGCAACTTTGTCGAAATTGGACCAAAGAAAACGCGCCCGTACAGTTTGAGCAAATACCAGGCTCCCAGGACCACTCCCGATACCGCGATCAATGTGATCAGCGGCTGGCTTTGATAGGCCGATACCAAAATTACATATTCGCCAATAAAACCGTTCAAACCCGGCAGACCGGCCGATGCCAGGGTGGATATCAGGAACAGAACGGCAAACACGGGAATGACCTTGCCCATACCGCCGTAATCGGCCATCATGCGGGTGTGCGTGCGGTCGTAGATCATGCCTACCAGAAAGAACAGGGCCCCGGTCGATATGGCGTGGTTAATCATTTGAACGATGCTGCCTTCCAAACCACCGGCCGTGAAACTGAAGATGCCCAATACAATAAAGCCCATATGCGAGACAGAAGAATAGGCGATCAGTCTTTTCATGTCGGGCTGTACAGCCGCGGCCATGGCGCCGTGAATAATGCCGATCACGGCTAAAATCAGCATGAATGTGGCAAGCTCCATGGATGCTGCCGGAAAAAGGGGCAGATTAAAGCGCAAGAGACCGTAGGTGCCCAGTTTTAGCAGCACACCGGCCAGTATGACCGATCCGCCGGCCGGCGCTTCGGTATGAGCGTCCGGCAGCCAGGTATGCAACGGAAAAACCGGTACCTTGATGAGGAAGGCCAGCGCAAAGGCTCCAAATAACCAGTAGGCCGCTTCACCCTGGGGCGGGTTTTGCAGCCAGACCTCGTAATCAAAACTGCCCGTTTGCGATCCCATATACAGGATGGCTACGAGCATGAGCAGCGATCCGATCATTGTGAAGAGCACAAATTTAATCGTAGCATATACGCGCTGCTGTCCGCCCCAGATCCCGATGATAAAAAACATGGGCACCAGCATGATCTCCCAAAAGACATAGAACAGCACCAGGTCGAGCGCGGCAAAGGCGCCGATGACCCCGGTTTCCAGCAATAGCAAACTCAGATAATAACCGCTAGCATGCTTGTCGATGGTGCGCAGGCTGCCGAGAATTACCAGCGGGAACAATGCCGTCGTCAACAGGATCATCACCAGCGAAATGCCGTCGATGCCCAGTTTGTAGCTGACTTGCAGGGCGGGCAGGATCGCGATGGACTCAACGGCCTGAAATCCGCCTGCCTGGGGATCAAAACCATCCAGCAGAGTCCAGGAAAGTGCAAAGGTAACAAGCGACAGGAAGAGCGCAATAAAGGCGGGCGGACGTTGCCCCTTGATAAATGGCAAAATGATGACTCCTGCCAATGGGACGCAAATCAATAGAGTTAGTATCTGGTGCATAAGATGGTCCATTTACCCTTGAATTGAAATATAAAAAATCATAGCAATGAGCAGCATGCCGGTAAAGAGCATATAGAGATAGCTGCGCACCCGGCCGTTCTGCATAATCCGGAGCTGGTTGCCGATAAACCAGGCGGTCGGTCCCAAATGATCGCTAATATTATTTATAATCTTGCTGTCAATGAAGCGGAAATTGAAAACGTCCGCCAGGGTGCGGAAAGGCTTTAAAATCAGCGCTTCGTAAATCTCATCGATGTAGTATTTGTTTGCGAGCAGTTTCTGCAATGCGGCGAACCAGACGGCAAAGCGTTCGGCAACAGCCGGTTTCCATAGAAACGCGAAGAAAGCGGCCAGGATTCCCAGGGCGGCCGTGGCAACGGAGAGGGCCATCAAGGGCAGTTCCAGGGCATGATCGACGTGATGAGCTTCGGGTACCGAGGCGCCGACCACAGCATGCATAAAATGCTCAATCATATTCGAACCGCCGAGTACGGCTGGCACACCCACAAAACCGGCCAAAAGAGAGAAGGTCGCCAGCACCACCAGGGGCAGGGTCATGACGGCATGCTCTTTGGGGTGGTCGTGGTGGCCGCGATAGGAGCCAAAGAAAGTCAGGACGACTAACCTGGTCATATAGAATGCAGTTAAAAGTGCAGTGACGAGACCAGTGACATACAAGACTGTCGGCAGCCAGGGCAATACATGGTTTTCGGTTGCCAGCGCTTTCCAAAGGATTTCATCCTTGCTAAAAAAACCGGCAAAGGGCGGCACCCCGCTGATAGCCAGCCAGGCCACGATGAAGGTAACGGCTGTGACCGGAATTTTTTTCAGTAAGCCGCCCATCTGGCGTATATCCTGCTCATGATGCAGGGCATGAATCACGCTGCCGGCTCCGAGAAACAGGCAGGCCTTGAAAAAGGCGTGCGTCATAACATGGAAGATCCCGGCGCTGTAGGCGCCGACACCCACTCCCAGGAACATATAGCCGAGTTGGGAGATTGTACTGTAAGCCAGCACCTTCTTGATATCGTTTTGAGCCATTGCGATTGTGGCCGCAAACAGGGCTGTCAGAGTGCCGATAATCGCCACCACCGTCGAGGCAACCGGTGAGAGGGCAAACAGAAAGTGCATCCGGGCAACCAGGTACACACCGGCTGTCACCATCGTGGCCGCGTGGATCAATGCCGATACCGGCGTTGGTCCGGCCATGGCATCCGGCAGCCATACGTATAATGGCAGCTGAGCCGACTTGCCGGTGGCGCCGACAAACAAGGCTAGCGCGGCAATGGTTGCCAAGGTGCCGGTGAAAAGTTCTTTTTTGGCCTCTATCTCGGCGAAGCCGAGGCTGCCGGTTAAATTGAAGATCACAAACATTGCAATCAACAGGCCGGCGTCCCCGATCCGGTTGGTAATAAAGGCTTTTTTACCGGCGGCGGCTTTTTCGTCATCGGTGAACCAGAAGGAGATCAACAGGTATGAACACAATCCAACTCCCTCCCAACCCACGAACATGACAGTCAAACTGTCGCCCAATACCAGAATCAGCATGGAGAATAGAAACAAATTCAGGTAGGTAAAAAAACGCGCGAAGCCGTCATCGCCTTTCATGTAGCCAATTGCATAAATATGGATCCAGGATGCCACAAAGGTGACAAACATGATCATAATGGCTGTCAGTTGATCAGCTTGAAAGGCCAGGTCTATGTGCAGATTGCCCGCTGAAATCCAGGTGTACAGGGTCTGGTGCAGCACTGCCGCATGCTCCAGGCCGGCGATTTCCATAAATACGGTGGCCGAAAGACCAAACGATACGACAGCCGCGCTCACCGCAATGAAAGCCGCCAGCGCCGGGGGCAGTTGCTTTTTGAAACCGGCCGCGAGGATTGTCAACAGGCCGTTCAGGAAGGCTCCCGCCAGAGGGGCCGCTGGAATCAGGGCCAGTAAAGAGTAGGGGTTGGTTTCAGCAGGCATTATTGCGTCCTCATCCTTTCAAATCAGTAAAAATATTCAGGTCAATATTGCCTTTCTGGCGGTACAGGGCGATGACGATGGCCAGGCCCACGCAAATCTCGGCAGCAGCCACCGCGATCACAAATAGCACCGCCGTCTGACCGCTCATTTCCTGCCACTGTCGGGCATAGGCAATCAGCACCAGGTTGGTCGAATTCAGCATCAGTTCTATAGACATAAAAACCGTGAATATATTGCGGCGTAACAAGACGCCAATGATACCAATGCTGAACACAATGGCGCTGAGTATCAGATAATGTTCTGTGGTAATTTGCATTATAATCGCCTTCTTGCCAGAATTAGTGAGCCGATGATGGCTGCTAAAAGTACAAGGGATAGTATTTCGAACGGAAAAACAAACGGGCCAAAGAGTTGACTACTGATTGCCTGCACACTGCCAAAGTTGCCTGCTGTGCTCACACTGCTTTGGGTCGCATCACCCATAAATGCCAAAGCCAGGGGCCAGGCCACAAAAGCGCCCGTGATCAGTATCAGGGCCAAAAACAGCATCAGATTGGGTCGCAGGGCCTGCAGTTCACTCTTGCCGAGGTTCAGGATCATAATGACAAAAATGATCAACACCATGATCCCGCCGGCATAGACCAGTATCTGCACAACAGCCGCGAAGCCGGCAGACAGCAGCCCATACAGTCCGGCCAAAGCAATAAAAGCCAGCACCATGAAAAGAGCCGAGGATATCGGGTTTTCCCGGGTTATAATCAGCAGGCTGGATACAACCAGTATGGTCGCCAGACTAAAAAATAATATCGTTTCTACCATCATCTCTGCGATACTCCTTTCAAGGTCTGGCGTGGATTCCGTGTGTAATCTGGACCGGTCTTTCGGGATTATAGGCTGGCACAAATTCCTCGTTGTTATGATCCATCAAGGTTGCCTTATCGAGCACGAAGCTCTCGCGCGTATAACCGGCGAACACTGTCCTGGGTACGTCCATTCGGATGGCATCCAGGGGACAGGCCTCCACGCACAATCCGCAAAAAACGCAACGCAATAGATCTATATTGAATTGAGCTGGCCGTTTCTCGATATGGATATCGTCCACCTCTTCAGCCAGGATGTGGATGCATTCGGCCGGACAGTTCGTGGCGCACAGCATGCAGGCCGTACACCGCGGCCCGCCGCCTTCGCGTTTCATCAGGCGGTGTCGGCCACGGGTGGTGGGCGGCAGGTCTTTTTTTTCTTCCGGATAGAACACGGTATTCATGCGATCCGGTTTGAAAAAATTCTTTAGTAAATGGCTGAAGGTCAGCCGCAGACCGCCGGCAATCTGTAACAGATAGAACTTGCGCAGCCAGGATATCTTTTCTCTTTTTACAGTGATCATATAATCCTACTAAAAATAAAACTTCACCAGAGCTGTGATTACAATGTTTAGCAGCGCGAGCGGCATTAGCATGCGCCAGCCCAGATTCATTAACTGATCGTAGCGAAAACGCGGCAGGGTCCAGCGGATCTGCACAAAAAGCCAGCAGAAGATCAAGGCCTTGCCCAAAAGCGTGCCGGCTTGCAGCGCCATAGTCATCCAGTTGGCAAAATCGGCATCAAAGTGAATCCCCGGCACAATCGGTATCAAAGCGAGGGCCGTCAAGGCAGCGCCAATGAAGACGATCGCCAGGACCGGATATTCGAGCCGGCTGCCGCCGCTGGCAAAGAGCTGCTTTTGCTTGCGGATGCGCTTGAAGGTGGCGTACCCGGCAATGCCCATTCCCAGGGCCAGCATAGCGAGGGCCAGTATAGCGGTTTGATTGGGATTGGATCGCAGTGCGTTGGTATCCAGGCCCGGCAGCTGATAGCCGCCCAAAAAGAGGGTGGCCACGACCAGCGAGGCAACCACCATATTGGCATATTCGGCCATAAAAAACAGGGCAAATTTCATACTGGAGTATTCAATGTGATAGCCGGCCACCAGTTCAGATTCTCCCTCGGCCAGATCGAATGGAGTCCGGTTGGTTTCGGCAAAGGCGGCGATCAAGAAAAGAAAGAAACCAATCGGTTGCAAAAAGATGCCCCAGGCGGGCAGGGCAATGTAGTAGTTGCCGAATTCAATGAAACGACCCTGGGCTTCCACGATTTTTTCTATACGCAGTTCGTTGTAAACCAGCAGGATGCCGACGATGGCCAGCGCCATGGTCAATTCGTAGGAGATCATCTGAGCCGAAGATCGCAGACCGCCCAGCAGCGAGAATTTATTATTGGATGCCCAGCCGGCCAGTATGATGCCGTAGACCCCCAGGCCGGTTACGGCAAAGAGCAGCAGCAGGCTGTTGTCAAAATTAGTCGCCTGAAAGCGAAACAGGAATTCGCCGACAGGCACAGAGGCCGCAAACGGAATCAGCATCAGCGGAATCAGGGCTATGGTCATGGCCCAAAAAGGAGCCAGCAGGTAGTAAAAGCGGCTGACATGGTTGGGCGTAATATCCTCTTTCATCATCAGCTTGATCACATCAGCGATGTTGTGCAGCATTCCGAATAACCGCACTCCAAAAATGGCGGCCCGGTTTGGACCAATGCGATCCTGGATAATGGCCGCGCCCTTGCGCTCCAGCCAGATCATCAGGGGAATAAACTGCAGCGGGGTCAGCCAGGCCACCGTAACCATGATGGCCATATTCATTAAGTCGAATTCAAATGCACTCATACGGCGGCACCATTTTTTGATTTGCAAGGTATGGTATTGAAATCAATTTTCTTGTTCTTGAACGGAGCGTCTGCAATGGGGGCCAGACTCAATTGGAGGCCCTCCGGTGGAATGTCGTGCCATTGCACGGTCTGCAACTCCGCAACAGCGGCGCTCCAGGCAGCAAATTGATTACCGATGTTCACATCCGGATTAACTTCCCGCCCGGCAAAACTGGCCAGAACGGTTAAAAGACCGGCTGGCGCCGGCAGCTTTGAGTTTTCCGGTTCGATAGCCGCTAACGCCCGCTGCAGGAGCGAAGTAGCATTCACAAAGCTGCCATCCGTTTCGGCATAGTTGCGCACCGGCAGGCAGATACTGGCCATCTCGGCGGTTTCATCGGCGGTTGAAGACAGCACAATCAGGTTTTTCACTTTGGTCAGCGCACTTTTCCACTCGCTTTGTATTGCCAGGTTATTTTCGACAACAACCAGGGTATCAATTTCGCCCTGCTGGACGCGGTCCAGGATCGGGCTGCAATCAGTGGTAATCCCCAGCAGCTTTAACCCATTTTCATTGGGATACCGGGCAGCCAGCATCAGAATATCATCAGCCGCGCCGTCGGGCTCCGGAACAAAGGCGCTTGTGTTGGCCTGACCAAGCAGCTTGAGCTGATAGCTGGTTTCTACGCTGGACCAGGGTGAGGCGATGGCCGCCAGACGGTTGGCATCTGTTTGGGCCAGCACTGCTTTGGCTGCTTTTAAGGCCGTGTCAACGCTGCAGGCTGACTTGTTCACTGAGGCCGCAAAGAGGCGGTTTTCCTGCAGGGATTGGAAGGCAAAGCGGCCGCGGTCGCACATCCAGACCCGGTTCAGGGCCGCGTTCTCACGCGGCATAAAGCGCCATATTTTGCCGCGATTATGTTCAATAGTAATGCTGCAGCCGCGGGCGCAACCAGTGCATATGGAATCGGCCTTTTTCAGGAACCAGACCCGCTGCTTGAAGCGGAATTCCTTGAGGGTCAGTGCTCCGACCGGGCAGACATCGGTAATGTTACCGGAATAATCGTTTTGGATCGGCTTGCCCGGGAATGTGGAAATCCGGGCTTCGTGGCCGCGGTTGATAATACCCAGTTCCGATGTTCCAGGAATATTATCCAAAAAGCGCATACAGCGGGTGCATAAAATGCAGCGTTCGTTGTCCAGAACTATGTGTTCACCAGTATCCTGAGCCTTGCCCTCTTTAAAAAAGCGGGGCACAATCCGACGGTGGTCGTACTGACCAAAATCCATGTAATGATCCTGTAATTTACACTCACCGGCCTTGTCACAAATGGGGCAGTCCAGCGGGTGATCCAGCAGCAGAAACTCCAGGGCGGACTTCTGGGCCGCCACGGCCTTTTCACTCTCTGTGTGTACGACCATGCCATCGCTGACTTTGGTATTGCAACCCACAGTCAGCATGGGGCCGCGCGGAGTATCGATCTCTACCATGCAGGTGCGGCAGTTGCCGTCTACAGGCAGGTAGCGGTGATAGCAAAAATGCTCCAGCTTGATGCCGTTGGCAATGCAGGCTTCCAGGACATTCGTACCGTCTGTGACTTCAAATTCCTGGTCATTAATTGTAACTTTAGCCATATTGGTAATCGCCCCTATAACCCCGCCGCTGATACCAGCGCTGGTTTCACATAGCTTTCAAATTCACTGCGAAATTTGGTGATGAAACTGCGCACCGGCATGGCACAGGCCGCGGCGAGGGCGCAGATCGTGCGGCCCTCCATGTTATTGGCCACGTTCAGCAGCAGGTCCAGGTCTTTGGTGGTGCCGTCACCGGACAGGATTCTACTGACCAGTCGATAGCTCCAGTACGTACCCTCGCGGCAGGGTGTGCATTGCCCGCAGGATTCATCATAATAAAAGTGCGTCAGGGTCTTGAGTGCCCGGACCATATCAGTATGTTCATTCATAATGATCATACCACCGGTGCCCAAAAAGGTTTTGTGGGCCATCATGGATTCGTAGGTCAATTCAAGATCCTCACATTCCCCGGCTGTCAGGACCGGAGTCGAAGAACCGCCGGGAATGAAGGCCTTCAGCTTGCCGCCTTTTACACCGCCACCGACTTGTTCAACAAAATCCAGGGCCCGCATGCCGAAGGGCAGCTCCTTGTATCCGGGCGTGTTGATGTGACCCGAGATTCCGAAAATGGTCGTGCCGGTTGAATCTTTAGTGCCAATAGCGGCAAAGGCCTCGCCGCCATTATGGACGATCCAGGGGATATGACAGATGGTTTTGACGTTGTTGATGATCGTTGGACAGCCAAACAGACCTTCAACGGCCGGGAAGGGCGGTTTGATCCGCGGCTGGCCTTTTTTACCTTCGAGGGATTCGAGCAGGCCGGTTTCCTCGCCGCAGATATAGGCCCCGGCGCCGCGATGAACCCAAATGTCCAGATCAAAACCGGAGCCCTGGATATTCTGGCCCACATAGCCGGCCGCGCGTGCTTCGGCCAGGGCGCCCTCCAGTTGGCGGTAGGGGAATGTATACTCACCACGAATATAAATATAGGCGGTATGGACATCATTGGCGAAAGATGCACAGATAATGCCTTCAATCAACAGGTGCGGGTCCATTTCGAGGATATAACGATCTGTAAAGGTGCCTGGCTCGCTCTCATCCGCGTTTACGCATAAATAAATCGGCTTGCCGGTATCCTTGGGAACAAAGGACCATTTCATGCCGGTCGGGAAACCGGCGCCGCCGCGGCCTTTGAGATTCGATTTTTTGACTTCTTCAATCAGGTCGGCCGGTTTGCTGGCAAATAGTTTGGGTAGTGAGGAATAGCCCTTGGTGTCCAAAAAACCCTTGAGGGTATGGCTGTTTTCGATGCCGAAGCGGGATGTTAATTGCAGATCAACCACGTTGGACCTCGCCTTTTTTTAGTTTCTCCAGTAATGCTTCCAGTTTGGGCACATCCAGATTTTCATGGAAATCATCATTGACCTGGACTACCGGAGCCGTATGGCAGGATCCAAGGCATTCAACCTGCTGATAGGAGAACAGGCCGTCTGGAGTGCAGGCGCCGTTTTCCAGACCAAGTCTGGTTTCAATAAACTCTTTCAGTTCGTCGGAGCCGCGCAATTGGCAAGATAAAGTCTGGCATACCTGCAAGTGGTATTTGCCGGGCTTGTTCGTCAGAAACATGGTATAAAATTCAACGACTTCATATACCCTGGTATACGGCACCTGCACCAGCTCGGCAATGTATTGCATGACTTCCGTCGAAATATACCTGAACTCGCGCATGGCCAGCCACAAGGCGGGCAACAGGGTCGCCCGGCGGTCGGTGTAGCGCCTGGCGATGTCTTCAAATTCCTTGATTACGCTTTCGTTGAATGAAACGGCCATAAGATTACCTGTCCAGTTCTCCCGCAATAATGTTGATCGAGCCCAGGGTCGCGATGGCATCCGCGATCATACTGCCCTCAATCAGGTCAGCGAATGCGGCAAAATTCATAAAAGAGGGCGGCCGGCACTTGACCCGATAGGGCAGCTTGCTGCCGTCAGCAACGATGGTAAATCCCAGTTCGCCATTGGCCGCTTCCGTGGCATCATAGACCTCGCCCGCATCAGGGCGAATGCCGTGCATGATGATCTTGAAGTGGTTCATCAGTCCTTCAATGTTGCCATAGGTCTGGCGCTTGTCCGGAACGGCGACTCGTTTGTCGGCGACCATCACCGGGCCGGGCTGGAGTCGGCCCAGTGCCTGGCGGATAATCTTGATCGATTCCTTGATTTCATAGATGCGCACATAAATACGGTCGAAGGTATCGCCGGTGCTGCCGACCACAGTTTCAAAATCGTAGCTTTCGTAGCCGTAGTAGGGCTCATCCTTACGCAGATCGTAATTAACGCCGGTTGCCCGGAGGGTAGGACCGGTCCAGCCGTAGGAAATCGCATCAGCGGCGGAAATAATGCACACATTGCGGCTGCGATCGAGGAAAATGCGGTTTTTCTCGGTGAGCTGCTCGATTTCACCGACGGAGGTTTCGATTTCCTTGAGCACGGCCTGCATATCACTTTCGAAACCGTCATACAGATCACGCGCCAGCCCGCCAATGCGCATATAATTGGATGTCAGCCGGGCGCCGCATGTTTTTTCTAATATATCATATACTTTCTCGCGCACATTGAAGGTATACCAGAAATTCGTCAGGGCGCCAATATCGACCAGATTGGTGCCCACGCATACCAGGTGATCGATGATCCGGTTCAGCTCGGCCGTCAGGATCCGGACCACAACCGCGCGCTCCGGTATCTGGATATCCAGCATTTTTTCGACGGCCTTGCAAAAACCGATATTGTTCATGATGGCCGAAACATAATTCAGGCGATCTGTGTAGGGAATGCATTGTTGGTAGGGATGGATCTCGCAGTCCTTCTCAAAACCGCGGTGCAAGTAGCCGATCTCGGGCACGGCAGCGGCAATCGTTTCCCCATCCAGGGCGCACAGAACGCGCAGGGTGCCGTGAGTGGCTGGATGGCTTGGTCCCATGTTGACCATCAATAATTCACTGGCCAGCTGATTTTCTGGCAAGCTGAGGCCACTGGCATGTGTTTTGCTTTCAGGACTCATTTGCGTAACCCTTCGATGCAAGTCGTTGCTGCATTTGATCTTGCAGGCTGTCACTGACCGAGAGTGTCTGTCTGCGTGTAATCGGATAGTCTTTGCGGAGCGGATGCCCCTCGAATTCATGATGATTTAATATGCGCTTCAGGTTGGGATGATTCTCAAAAACAATTCCAAATTGATCCCAGGCCTCCCGCTCCAGCCAGTTCGCGTTCTTGTACAAATCATGAATACTAGGCACGGCGGGATGACTGGCCGGCAAATTGGTTTTAACAGTGACACGATGTTTTTTTGTCAGAGACTTGAATTGATAGATCAGACCAAAACGGCCTGCTGTGTGCCCGGGCATGTCACTGTAATCCACGCCCGCAATATCGATCAACATATTCATTTGCAGGTCTGGATGATCCCGCAGTGCTGATACGCCTTGATAAAGACGGGCCGGTGCGACCTCAATCTCCAGAGTGCCAAAGCGATCTGTCGATCGCAGGATTTCCACTGCCGGAGAAAGCAGATTTAGAAGGGTTTGTGATGCGCTCATATTCAATAGTCAAATGTGGGTTCGGCAACTTCAAACTGACTGCCCGGGGCCGCTGCGGGCTCGACCAGTTTGTCTTGCAGTTTCAGGACGGCTTCCAGGATCCCCTCCGGACGGGGCGGGCAACCGGCAATGTAAACATCCACCGGAATGATGTGGTCAATGCCCTGGACGGTGCAGTAGTTGTTATAAAAACCGCCCGAGGAGGCGCACACGCCCATGGACACCACCCATTTCGGGTCGGACATCTGGTCATATACCTGTTTAAGAATCGGCGCCATTTTGAAGGTAATTGTACCGGCCACAAGCAGCAGGTCCGACTGCCGGGGAGAAAAGCGCACCAGCTCGGCACCGAAGCGTGAAATGTCAAAGACGGAGGACACCACGCCCATGAACTCGATAGCACAACAGGCGGTGCCAAAGGGCATCGGCCACAGCGAGTTTTTCTGGCCCCAGGCGATCACCGCATCGCGCCGGGTGGTGATCAGCGGTAAGTTGTTGTTCAGTTCTAGTCCCAATCGAATGCTCCTCGTTTGACAAGATATAGCCAGCCAAAAAACAGTACAGCCGCAAAAGAAATCATGGCAACCAGGGAATAGACGGAATTATCCGTGAAGGATGCCGCCCATGGATACATAAAGAGTATCTCCACATCAAATACCAGAAAGAACATGGCTACCAGATAGAACTTCACATTGAAGCGGTGTCGGGCATCGCCCTTTTGGATTTGATTCTGGATGCCGCATTCGTATGGCGACAGCTTGACCGGATCCCTGGACCGGGGGCCCAGCAGGCGGGAGAGTCCCATCATGATTACCGGTATCAGCATAGCCAGTCCGATCGTCAGGACTAGCGGAAAAACGCTGCGGAATAGTTCATTTTCCATAATCAACTTCCCTGGCGGACCCGGATCAAGTTCAGCGAGGCCCTACAAGGACAGGGAATGAAAGGCTTTTTGGGCGTATAGCAAAAAAAAGTAAAAGCGTAGCTTATCCCTAAAAAAAGCGCGGTTTGGTGGCGGTCGGCCGGGGCCCAGTCGGCGTTGCTGATAAAAAATAGAGTACAGTACGGACCCAGGCGCGCGGTTATTGGTATTTCTGGTATTCCGGCTTACGGTCCGGCACTCTTTTACCTGGCGCTCGTTCCCCGGTTGCCGCAAAATACGCTGGTTGGTTGCCCAACTGCCTGTAATAACCCCGCCGTGTAAGGGACAAATAAAATCACTTGCAATTGTGGTCCGGATTGGATTGCTTTGTTGTGGTCGCCCGTTTTTTTCGGTTTTCATTTTTCTTGACCGGGGCTTTTTGTATGGTTTCTCTTATTGGTTGCTCGCTTTTTGCGCCCGTCTTTCGCGACTTGCCGCTGGATCAAATGCCGGTTACAAAAAGCTGGACGCTGGTTTCAGTAGATGGAGCGCTGGCCCTGGATGTAATGCTCAGCAAGACCAGTTTCTGGTCGCCAAAGCCGCTGGCCGGAGATCGCCTGTACTATCGATTGCGCTCGACCAAACCGGATCAGGTGTTGCTCCAATGGTCGGAAACCGGCATCGAGGTCAATGCCCACGAATTTCACACGGGCCTGACCCTCGTCTCCGATCGAAGCGCGATTTTTGAGGACCGCTACAATCTGGCGCATGGCAAGGCTAGCTCCGCGCAAGTGCAAGCGCAGCGTCTGGAGTTGCAACTTGCCAACCCGGATGGGTTACGCATTGGAATAGAGTTTCATCTGCAAAATGACGGCGCGGCCTTTCGCTATATTCTGAACCAGTCGAGCGGCCTGCAACTGCCTCTGCAAGTGCAAAGGGAGTTCAGCGAGTTCCATCCAGGGAGGGGCCAAAAGGCGTGGATGCAGGAATACCAGGAAGCGAGCAAGGTATCTCCCGCTTATGAATACTTCTACAATTCTATTCAGACCGGCAAGTCTCATGAAGGTCGCCGTACAATCCGTTCCCTGTTTAATCCAGTAGTGGAATTCACCGGACTGGTCATATTTGGCAGCGATGGCTGGGCCTTGCCGGCTCTGGTAGAGTCTGCCCCGCAAAAATTCGTGTTGTTAACCGAAGCGGGACTGGATTCGAATTATGCGGGTAGTCACCTCGAGAATGAGGGCAGCGGCCGTTACCGGTTTGTGTTTGCCGCTCCAAAAGAAGGCCTGGGCACCGGCGCAAGTCAGCCACGGGTAAACGCGTGGCCCCTGAAGACTCCCTGGCGGGTGATGATTGCCGGTGGCCTGGATCAGATTGTGGCCAGTACGATGGTCACTGACCTGGCTGAACCCCTGGACCCCGTTTTCAAGGGCCGCCTGCCGGACTGGGTCCAGCCAGGCAAGGTAGCCTGGGACTGGTGGAGCTATTTGTCAACCGGTGATCTGGAGCGCCAAAAGAAATACGTAGATGCCGCGGCCGAGTTCGGCTGGCCGTATGTCCTGGTCGATGCCAACTGGAATCAATGGCCCGATGTAGAGCAGCGGATTCAGGAGCTGGTCCACTACGCTGCCAGCAAAAAAATCGGCATTTTTCTGTGGTACAATAGCGGCGGTCCCAACAATCGCGTGACAGAAGAGCCGCGCGACCGCATGCATCAATCCGCCGTGCGTCAGGCCGAGTTTGCGCGTCTGCGGCAGTGGGGCGTCAAGGGTGTAAAGATTGATTTTTGGCATAGTGACAAACAGGTCACCATTCAACAGTACCTGGATGTGCTTTCGGACGCGGCCAGGTTTCAATTGATGGTTAACTTGCATGGCTGCACGATCCCGCGGGGATGGCAACGGCGCTTTCCGAATCTGATGACCCATGAGGCGGTCAAAGGTGCCGAATGGTACCGCTTTCCGGTCTTTCGGGGACCAAATGCGAAGGATAATGTCTATTATTCTTTTACACGCAATGTGATCGGCCCGATGGACTATACCCCGGTAGTTTTCGCGGCAGCCCTGGAAGACCAGCAAATCAGTTACGCGCATTCGCTGGCCCTAGCGCTGGTTTTTGAGTCGTCGCTTTTGCACCTGGCCGATAACGCCGATCAGCCGGATCAGGGCTATCGCCAGGTGTTTGCATCCTATCCATTTGCCCGCGACTTTCTGCGGGCCTTGCCGACATCCTGGGATGAAACCCGGCTGCTATATGGGCATCCCGATCAGGCCATCGTGCTGGCCCGCCGCAAAGGGTCGCGCTGGTTTATTGGTGGTATCAGTGCCAGCGATCAGGCCTTGACAATCCGGATCGATCCGGGATTCGCCGCTGCTGATATGCAGCTGATCCGCGACGGCGCGGCCCCGCAGGCACTGGCAGAGGAGCCTGTCCGACCGGGACCCGGGTGGCAGATCACGATCCCGCCACGCGGCGGCTTTGTAATGTACTAAAGGCTGGTTTGCGTTGAATAGTACCAATCAAATCCTGGCCCGCGCCGCCAAGGCTGTGCAGGATAGCTCGCGTTTGAGCGGCCGGCGGACCGCCGCATTGGGTGTCGGTCTGGCAGCTGTACATGTCTTTGTGTGCTGGTCGGCAATGCAGGGCCGCTTGTCTCTCTCGCTAGCCTTTTATCTGAATACTTTGATCGCCTATTTGATCTTTACACCGCTGCATGATGCGACCCACGGCGCTGTGGCCGGTCCGCGTGCCGAGTGGCGCTGGCTGCAGGGTTTGACCGGGTATCTGGGCGGCCTTGTACTCTGGGCGCCGTTTTCGGCCTTCAAGCCGCTGCATTTACGGCATCACAGTGAAACGAATCAGCCGCACACCGATCCGGACTTCTGGATGCACGGACACAATCCGGTAGTCCTGGTGATGCGGGCGTTTTTGATTATTCCGGTTTACTACGTGCATTTTTTTAAGCATTCACAAACCCGAAGCGGCCGCACTTTGCTGCCGCTGATCCGTGATGAAATTCTGGTGGGGTGTCTTTTTGCCGCCTGGGGCTTATACAGCGGCTGGATATATCCTGTGGCTTTGTGGTTGCTGCCGGCTGTCTTTGCGCTGGCCCTGCTGGCGCTGCTTTTTGACTGGCTGCCGCATCACCCGCATCACACAACGCAACGCTTGTATAACACCAGTGTTTACGCGCATCCGCTGCTAAGTGTACTGCTGCTGAACCAGAACTATCATCTGGTGCATCACCTTTTCCCGCGAGTCCCCTTTTTCGCCTACGGCCGGGCCTATGTCCGGATCCGCGGGTTGTTGCAAACGGCCGGATCGCCGGTGTATGACCTGGCTAAAGACCGGGCATCTGCGGATGGCTGACAAAGGCTCCCTATGCAGCCACTCCAGCGGAACTGCGTGCGCTACTTCCAAATCATTTGCAGCCCGATGTAGCCAATGAATTCGTTGCCCGGCTGGGTGGCTCAATGGGGCGCTTACAATTCATGAATAATGAAAACCGATTGACTATATTATCGTATATTTGCGATATGCAATATGGCCCGGAACCGCAAAGCCGAATTCGATTTCGAACTCCAGGAACTGGCAGAATTTGCCAAAGCAATTGCTCATCCGGCCAGGATCGCGATTCTGCGAATCCTTGCTGAAAAACAAGAATGCATCTGCGGTGAGGTGGTAGCAGTGCTGCCGCTGGCCCAGTCGACTGTTTCGCAACACCTGAAAGAATTAAAAAAAAACGGGTTCATCCAGGGCGAAGTTGAGGGCCTAAAATCTTGCTATTGCATCAATTGGTCCCGTTTTGAAAAATTTCAAAACGACAT